>JBEBXB010000025.1:0-14478 GCA_040391885.1 Conexibacter woesei
CGGCACCGCCACCTTCTCGATCCGATGCCTGACGCGTCAGGTCTCACTGGTGAACGGTCATACCCACGATCTCGCCCTCAAGCGGATCTGGACCGAGCAGACCATCGCCCCCGGCGAGGTCGCCGAAGTCCAGCTGATCTGCGCTGACGGCAGCAAGGGCATCGTCGGCGGCTGGGACCTGGACGACGGTCTGGTCTCGCTCGGCAACGATCCGCGACCGGTCACCCGGGCGTTCAAGGTCTACAACCCGACCGACGAGCCGCTCAAGGCCCGGTTCAGCCTGCTCTGCCTCGGTGATCGGACCGGCGGCGAGCATCTGGCACCGAAGCTGATCACCAACACCGCCTCGATCTCCACCACCTCGGACGAGACAGAGACCGGCAACAACAGCTCCTCGGTCAGCTTCGAGGCCGAAGACACCGACAATCACGATCCGATCGGCGACGGCGGCGGCAAGACGCCCGTGAAGAACGGAACCGGCAACGACCGCGGCAACGGCAAGTGCGTGATCGCCAAGAAGTCGGTCAGGTTCAAGCGCGGCAAGGTCACCGCCAAGCTCAAGTGCAACGGTCCCGCCCGCGGTTTGGCGCGACTGGCCACGACCAAGAAGATCAAGGTCGGCGGCAAGAAGTACGCCAAGGGCACGGTTCTGGCCCGCGGCAGTTTCGTCGCCAAGAAGGCCGGCACCAAGACCATCACCATCGGCGCCACGCGAGCCGGCAAGAGGATCCTCGGTAAGAAGAAGGGCGTCCGCAAGGGTCGCCTGACGATCACCGGCGGATCCTCGAAGCTGGTGAAGATCACCCGCTAGGCGAGGGCCGAAAGACTGCAGGGCGAAGGCGGCCCCGGCGAAAGCCGGGGCCGTTTCTCGTTTCTGGACGAACCCGACAACGTGGTCGCAGAACGAAGATGCCCTTTTAGGCGCAGTGCGCCCAAAGGAGCCGGTCCGTCTGCGAAGCGCTACTTCAGGACAGGGAGGTCGCCGGCGAGCTCAGTCTTGCCGTCACGCTGAAACTGGATGTCGATCGTCTCGTGCTTCCGGTAGGTGCCGAAGACGGAGAAGAACATCGCCGCCTTGCGGGCGAAGGAGAGCTGTTCCTTGATGATCTCCCTGGTGAATACGATCTCGCCGTCGACGATGTCGTAGTCGTCGCCCTCGGCTTGGGCCTGGCCGTTGATGTAGACGACGATCGGCTCTTCCGCTCCGGCGGGCAGGGATACTCGCCGACCGGCCGCGTAGGAGCCTTCGGGGATCTGCTGCTCGCCAGTGGGTTCACTCATGCTGCAAAGCTTGCCTGATCTCGTCGAAGATCGACTTCAAGCCATCGGCCGTCATCGGCTTCCGGCGGACGGCGCCCGTGTATCCGACCGTGGAGTTGTCCCCGCGGATGTCGAGTCCCGCGGTCGGCGGCTTGATCAATCCCTTGCCGGAAAGCTCGACCCGGGCCTTGGTCAGCTGCGCCGGCTCGAAGTCACGCAGCGACTTGACGGCCTTCAGCGGCGGGGTGCCCAGGATCTCCCTGGCGCTCTCCTCCGCCGCTTTCAGCGCCTCTTCGAGGTCTCCGAAGCTCCGGCGCCTCACGTTGGGCCCTTCGCGCACTGTGAGCTTCCACTTGGCCATCCTGGCTGGGGAGGCGGCTCAGGCCCGGCGGATGCCGGGCCCCGGACCCGCCCTCAGGAGGGGCGGGTGCCGGTCGGGCCGGAAATCGTGTCGGGACCGGTGCGGTCGCCGAGGGGAACGTAGTCCGCCTCGCGGGCACCGGTGTAGATCTGACGCGGCCGGGAGATCTTCTTCGCCGGATCGTCGATCATTTCCAGCCACTGGGAGACCCAGCCGGCGGTGCGGGCCATCGCGAAGATGACGGTGAACATGCCCGGGGGGATGCTCAGCGCCTCGTACATGATCCCGGAGTAGAAGTCGACGTTCGGGAAGAGCTTGCGGGAGACGAAGAACTCGTCCTCGAGCGCGTGCTTCTCCAGCTCGATCGCGATCTCGACCAGCGGGTTGTACTCGGTGGCCTCGAAGACCTCGTCGGCGTGGTTCTTGATGATCCGCGCGCGGGGGTCGTAGTTCTTGTAGACCCGGTGACCGAAGCCCATGAGCTTCTCGTCGCGGCTCTTGACCTTCTCGAGGAAGCCCGGAACGTTCTCGACCTTCTCGATGTGGCGGAGCATGGTCAGCACGGCCTCGTTGGCACCGCCGTGGAGACGGCCGTAGAGCGCCGCGATGCCGGCGGCCACGGCCGAGTACGGGTCGACGTCCGAGGAGCCGACGCTGCGCACGGCGCTGGTGGAGCAGTTCTGCTCGTGGTCGGCGTGGAGGATGAAGAGGACGTCGAGAGCGCGGGCCAGACGCGGGTCCGGCTCGTACTTCGTCTCCGTCATCTTGAACATCATCGAGAGGAAGTTCTCGGTGTAGGAAAGGTCGTTGTCCGGGTAGACATAGGGCAGGCCCATGTTGTGCCGGTGGGAGAAGGCGGCCAGCGTCGGCATCTTCGCGATCATGCGGATCGTCGCCAGGTAGCGCTCGACCGGATCGTGGATCTGGTTGCTGTCCGGGTAGAAGGTCGAGAGGGCGCCGACCGAGGCGAGCAGCATGCCCATCGGGTGGGCGTCGTACCGGAAGCCGGAGAGGAACTTCTTGATGTCCTCGTGGACGAAGGTGTGGTGGGTCACGTCGTGGACCCAGGCTTCGAGCTGCGGGCGGGTCGGCAGCTCCCCGTAGACCAAGAGATAGGAGACCTCTAGATAGGTCGACTTCTCGCAGAGCTGCTCGATCGGGATGCCGCGGTGCTGGAGGATCCCGGCCTCGCCGTCGATGTACGTGATGGCCGACCGGCAGGATGCCGTGTTGGTGAAGGCCGGGTCGTAAGACATCATCCCGAAGTCGTCTTCACGGACCTTGATCTGACGGAGATCCAGCGCGTGGATCGTGTCGTCCTCGATCGGGAGCTCGTACGTCTGCCCGGTCCGGTTGTCCGTTATCGAAAGGGTGTCCTTGCCCCCCGCTACGTCACCTACGTCGCCCGCCTCGGGCGCTTCGGTCTGCTCTTGGGTCGCCATGCTTTGCCTCGTCCTCCTGGGAATCGCTTTTCCTCAGATTTCTATTCGGGGCCAGTATCGCAGTTCGGTGCTCTCGTCCGGCCGATCGGGACCGGCCCCGTCGTGCCTGGTTACAGCTCAGGCCGCGGGAGCGCGAAATTCGGTCATGGACCTCAACGCCTCCAGCCTGGCTTCGATCTCGTCGCGGGTGAGGCGGCCGACCCGTTCGGTGCCGAACTCCTCGACGTTGTATGAGGCGAGGACCGTCCCGTACCCCATCGCGTTGCGGAGAGCCTGTTGGTCTACCACGTCGCATTCGCCATCCAGGTACCCCAGGAAGCCGCCGGCGAAGCTGTCACCGGCTCCGGTCGGATCGCGCACGTCCTCCAGCGGGAACCCCGGCAGCGCGAAGAAGCCGTTCGGGGTGAAGAGCGCGGCTCCGTACTCGCCCTGCTTGGCGATCACGGCCTTGGGGCCGAGGTCCATCACCGCGTTCGCGGCCCGGGCGAGGTTGGGCTCGCCGGTGAGCTGGCGGATCTCGGCGTCGTTGATCAGCACGCAGTCGACCTCGGAGATCGCGGCCAGAAGCGAGTCCTTGGCCACATCGATCCACAGGTTCATCGAATCCAAGGCGGCGAAGCGGGCATTCCCGCACTGGGCCCGAACCTGGCGCTGCAGGTCGGGCTGGATGTTCGCGAGGAAGAGCATGTCCGACGACTTCGAGGCGTCGGAGAGCTTCGGCTCGAAATCGCCGAAGACGTTGAGCTGGGTGTCGTCGGTGTGGGCGGTGTTGAGGTCGTACTCGTAATGGCCCTTCCAGAAGAACGTCTTCGCGCCCTCGACCCGTTCGATGTCCTCGGTGATCACACCCCGGTTCTCGAGCACGTCGAGCTCCACCTGGGTGAAGTCGTCCCCGACCGGCCCGACCACGCGTACATCGGTGAAGAAAGAAGCGGCGAGCGAGAAATGGACGGCTGAGCCGCCGAGCATCCGGGTCCGCTCGCCGAAGGGGGTTTGTACGGCGTCAAAGGCGATGGATCCGACGACGGTCAGCGACAAGGGTTGGCCTTTCGGTCACGAATTGATACCGACCCGCGCCTTGCATGACGCGCGAATCAGTCCGAACCCGGGATCCTAGAACAGACCGGCCTGGGTGGGAACCGCGTGTCCATGCCAAGATGGACGGGTGAAAGCGATTCAGATAACCGAATTCGGCGGCCCGGAAGTGATGGAACTCGTCGATCTGCCCGAACCGGTGGCGGGACAGGGCGAGTCCGTGGTCCGAATCAGCCGGACCGGTGTCAACTACGCAGATACCCACGCCACCCGCAATGACTATCTGGCCGCCCAGGAACTGCCGCTGGTTCCCGGCTCAGAGTTCGTCGGCACGACCGAGGACGGTCGCCGGGTCGCGGCGATCGTCTCCAACGGCGCTTACGCCGAACTGGCGGCCGTGCCGGACGCCGCGTTGGTCCCGATCCCGGACGAGGTCGACGACGAGCAGGCCGCCGGGATGCTGATCCAGGGCCTCACCGCCGACGCCATCCTCCGCATCTCCGCGCGGATGCAGCCCGGTGAGTCCGTGGTGATCGCCGCCGCAGCCGGCGGCACCGGCAGCCTCGCCGTCCAGGTCGCCCGTTCGATGGGCGCCGGCAACATCATCGCCCTCGCGTCGTCGGAGGAGAAGCGCGAGCTCACCCTTTCGCTCGGGGCCGACGTCGCGCTCGACTCTCGCAGCGAGAACCTCAAGGACGAGATCCTCGCCGCCAATGGCGGCAAGCCCGTGGACGTGGTGCTCGAGATGGCGGGTGGGAAGCCGTTCGAGGAATGCCTGCGGGCGCTGGCCCCGTTCGGGCGGCTCGTCACCTTCGGGATCGCATCTCGTGAGGAGAACACGGTCAAGACCGGTCACCTGATGCGCCACAGCCGGGCCGTGATCGGTTTCTGGATGGTTCACCTGTTGATGCAGCCGCAGCTCGCGAAGGAGGGTCTGGAACGGGTTCTCGGGGCCGCCGCACGGGGTGAACTGAGGACGGTTGTCGGCGGAACCCATGCCCTGGAGCAGGCGCCACAGGTCCATCGGGATCTGGCCGCACGGCGAACCATGGGCAAAATCCTGTTGGATCCCTCGCTGTGACTTCTTTCAAGGACCTCGGCCTCTCGCCGCAAATTCAGCAGGCGATCGACGAGATCGGCTTCGACACCCCCAGCCCGATCCAGGAAGAGGCGATCCCGCCGCTCCTGGCCGGCCACGACGTGATCGGCCAGGCCCAGACGGGCACCGGCAAGACGGCGGCCTTCGGACTGCCCATGCTTCAGTACCTGGATCCGGACAACGACGAGGTCCAGGCGGTCGTCCTGACCCCGACCCGCGAGCTCTGCATCCAGGTCACCCAGGCGATCCGCTCGTACGCCGAGCATCTCGACATCCAGGTCGTCGCCGTCTTCGGTGGCGCCCCGATCCGCACCCAGCAGGCCCAGCTCCGTTCGGGCGCTCACGTGATCGTCGCCACCGTCGGCCGGATGAAGGACCTGATCTCCCGCCGGTCCCTGGTCCTCACCGCCGCCCGCTTCGTGGTGCTCGACGAGGCCGACGAGATGCTCGACCTCGGATTCTTCGATGACGTCGAGAAGATCCTGCGGATGTGCCCGTCGGGCCGTCAGACGGCGCTTTTCTCGGCGACCATGCCGCCGCCGGTCAAGCGGCTCGCCGAGACCTACATGTACGACCCGGTGATGATCTCGATCACCCCGAAGACCCTGACGGTCGACGCGATCGTCCAGGCCTACGTCGAGGTACCCGGCAAGGAGAAGGTCGACCGGCTGGTCGAGATCCTCGAGGCCGAGGATCCGGAGCAGGCCATCCTCTTCTGCCGGACAAAGATCGGTTGTGCCCGCCTGGAGCGGGACCTGAAGAACCGCGGGCTGGACGTCAAGGCGCTCCACGGCGACCTCAGCCAGGGAGTCCGTGACGGGGTCATGCTCTCCTTCAAGGGCAGGCGGGTCAAGCTGCTCGTGGCGACCGACATCGCCGCCCGCGGGCTCGACGTGGATCACGTCACCCACGTCGTCAACTACGACATCCCCAACTCTTCCGACACCTACGTCCACCGGATCGGCCGCACCGGCCGGGCCGGCCGCACGGGCCGGGCGATCACCTTCGTGACCCCGGATCAGCGCAAGGATCTCGAGCAGATCAAGTCCGACGTCAAGGCTTCGATCACCGCCTGGGAAACCCCGGAGGAACGGATCGAGCACGCCCGACCGCCCCGTCGCCGACGCCGGGGAGAGACGCGTGTCCCGCTCGACGACACCGTCGAGGAAGTGGCCGACGAGACTCCCGTGAAGGCCGAGGCCGAGGCTGTCGTGGCTTCCGGGGCCGAACCCGCCGAAGAGGCGTCGGTCAACGGTGACGGTCCGGTGGAGGCCCCAGACGGTCAGGTCAAGCTGTTCTTCAACCGGGGCCTCCGCTCCGGGATCACCGAGGAGGACCTCCGGTGGGCGCTGCGCGAAGGCGCGCTGCTCAAGGATGAGTCGATCGCCGACGTTCGCGTGCTCGACCGGTTCTCCTTCGTCGAAGTCGAAGGCGACGTCGCCGACCGCACGGTCGAGTACCTCGACGGAACCCGCCTCAAGGACGGCGAGATCCGGGTCGAGATCGCCCGCAGCTGACGGGCCGGCCGCCTCTGCGCAGACCGGTCAGCGGTTGCGCGGACCGGTCAACTCGGCGATCAGGTTGAGCAGCAGGTCGAAGTCGATCGGCTTCGGCACCCGGCCTTCGACGTCCTCGATCGCGTCGAGCCGGTCGATCTCGGAGTGGGCGCTGACCAGGATGACCGGCACGCCGGGGGCCAGCCTCCGGATGTCCGGGAGCGCCCCGGATCCGTCCAGGAGCGGCATGGTCAGATCCAGCAGGATCAGCTCGGGCAGATCCTCCGGCATCGAATCCTCCAGCTCGCGGATCGCCTGAACCCCGTCCCCCGCAGTCCTCACCCGGTGGCCGGCGAGCTCGAGCCGGCGGGTCAGCAGGAGCCGGATCGCGCCCGAGTCCTCGACCGCGAGGATCCGGCTCATACAGGGCCGGGCTCGCCGGGCACGAGGGCCGAACCGCGGTCCAGGGGAAGCCAGATCTCGACCCGGGTGCCTTCGCCGGGGGCAGTGTCGATCGAGATCCGGCCACGGTGCAGCTCGACCAGCCGCTTGGCGACCGACAGCCCGATCCCGGAACCCGCCCGGTCGCCCTCGATCGCCAGCTCCCCTCGGTTGAAGCTGCGGAAGGCCTCGTCCGCGTTGTCGAAGCCGATCCCGGTCCCGTCGTCGCCGATCGTCAGCACGACCCCGTCGCCGGAGTCCTTGATCTCGACTTCGATCGTGGTGCCCTCCGCGTTGTGCACCGAGGCGTTGCCGATCAGGTTGGAGATGATCTGCCGGATCCGAGCGGGATCGGCCTCGACGGCCGGAAGGTCCGGCGGGACGGAGACGTATAGGGACTGACCGCGCCCCTCTACCTGGGGGCGGAGGGATTCCGCCACCGTCTCGGTCAGGGCGGCGATATCGATCTCCTTCACGGTGAGCCGGAGCTCACCGAAGCTGTTCTTGGTCAAGTCGAAGATGTCATCGACCAGGGCTCGAAGATGCCGGGCGGTCTGCTCGATGACCCCGGCCGCCTCGACCTGGCTCGGTGACAGGCCGCTCGTGTCGATCAGCAGAAGCTCCGCGAATCCCAGCAGGACAGTGAGCGGAGTCCGGAGCTCGTGAGAGGCGGCCATCGTGAAGTCGACCCGACGGTTGTTGAGCTGATCCGTCCAACCGGCCGGCCACATCATCAGCGCGTAGCCGCCGTCCGGGAGTCGTTCGCGGCAGTTCAGCCACTCGATCGCCGGGCGATCCGGGCCGAATGTGATCGTGACCATCTCCCGGCGCAGCATCAGCCGGTCGATCTTCTGCTGGTGGGCGACTGGCCCCAGCGATTCGTAGACGCTGCGTCCCGGCACCAGCTCGGGAACCATCGTCTCCGCCGCGGGGTTGCGCCAGCGCACGACGAAGCCCTCGTCGACCGTGATCACCCCCGGGGTGAGCGCCCCGAGCACAGCGGCGAAGTAGTCGGACCCGATCTCCTGGTCAGCTGCGGGCATCACCGCGCCCTACCTTACCGCCCGCTCTCAGGGATCCAGCCCCTAAGCTCCCTGGCAATGAATTCTGAAACCGACGGAATATCGCACGGTTCGCTCGAGGAGTGGTTTCGGGGACGGGTGCCCGGAATCGAGCCACCGCTGGATTTCGAGAAGATCCACGGCGGGCTTTCCAACCTCACCTTCCTGGTCACCGACCAGGCCGGTGACCGCTGGGTGCTCCGGCGCCCACCGCTGGGGACGCGACTCGGGTCCGCCCACGACATGGGACGCGAAGTCAAGGTGGTGACCGCCCTTGCCGACACCGCCGTGCCGGTGCCGCCGGTCGTGGGCTACTGCGAGGACGAAGAGGTGACCGGAGCGCCGTTCTACGCGATGGAATTCGTCGAGGGCCCGGTGGTGCGCTCGCCCGTGCAGGCCGCCCTGTTCCCAGCGCCGGAACAGCGGGAGAAGCTCGGCACCGGCCTGGTCGAGACCCTCGCCGCCATCCACGCCATCGATCCGGACACGGCCGGCTTGGGCGATCTGGGGCCCCGGGAGGGCTACGTCAGTCGCCAGCTGAAGCGTTGGGCCGGCCAATGGGAGAAGTCGAAGACCCGCGAGCTGCCGCTGATCGAGGAGGTCCACGACCGATTGGTGGAACTGACCCCGCCGCAGTCGGCCACGACGCTCGTTCACGGCGACTACCGGCTCGACAACGTGATCTACAGCCCGACCGGTGAGGTCGCGGCGGTCGTCGACTGGGAGCTTTGCACGCTCGGTGACCCGCTCGCCGATCTCGGTCTGCTGATGGTCTACTGGGTCGATCCCGGCTCCGAGTCGGTGCCGCTGCTCCAGCCGGCCACCACTGAACCCGGGTTCCCGATGAAGCGGGACCTCGCCGCCCATTACGCCGAGGTCTCCGGCCGGGACATCTCCCAGCTCGACTTCTTCGTCGCGCTCGGTTACTGGAAGCTGGCGATCATCGTCGAGGGCGTGCTCGCCCGGTTCCGCGCCGGGCAGTACGGCGAGGGAGAGAGCGCCGGCGACGAGTTCGAGAGCACCGTCCGGGCACTCGCGCAGGCCGCCGCCGACGCGGTGGAGCGGGCCGCCTAGGCGGCTTCCTGCCGCTTTAGCTGCCGGCCGACCTCGCGTCGGGCGATGACCATCTTGTGGACCTCGTCCGGCCCGTCGGCCAGCCGCAGCATGCGGCTGAAGCGCCACATCATCGCCAGCGGCGTGTCGTCGGTCATGCCGAGAGAACCGTGGACCTGGATGGCGCGGTCGAGGACGTTCATCACCATGTTGGCGGCGACGACCTTGATCATCGAGATCTCCTGTCGGGCTTCCCGCTTGCCGACCTTGTCCATCTTCCAGGCGGCGTGCAGGGTCAGCAGCCGAGCCTGGTCGATCTCCATGCGCGAGGTGGCGATGAACTCCTGGACGAACTGCTTGTCGGACAGCGGCCCGCCGAAGGCTTCGCGACCGGCGGCGTAGACGCACATCAGCTCGTGGGCACGTTCCGCCGTGCCGATCGCCCGCATGCAGTGATGGATGCGGCCGGGGCCGAGCCGGTCCTGGGCGACCAGGAATCCGGCTCCGCGGGCGCCGAGGAGGTTCTCCTTGGGGACGCGGCAGTCGGTGTAACGGACCTCGCAGTGACCGGGGCCGGCCGAGTGGCCCATGACCGAGAGCGGCCGGACTATCTCGTAGCCGGGGGCGTCGGCCGGGACCAGGATCATCGAGGCCCGGGCGTAGGGGTTGCCTTCCGGCTCGGTGATCACCATCGCGATCGCCAGGTCGGCGCCGGTCGCGCCGGAGGTGAACCACTTGAGGCCGTTGATCACCCACTCGTCGCCGTCGAGCTCCGCCGTGGCGGCGAGCCCGGTCGGATCGGAGCCGGAGGTCTCGGGTTCGGTCATCGAGAAGCAGCTGCGGATCCGGCCTTCCAGCAGGGGCTCCAGCCAGTCGCGCTTCTGCGCGTCGCTGCCGTGCTCGAGCAGGATCTCCATGTTCCCGGTGTCCGGGGCGGCCGAGTTGAAGGCCATCGGCGCCAGGATCGGGCTGCGGCCCATCTGCTCGCAGAGGATCGCGTACTCGGCGTTGGAGAGGCCGGCGCCGTACTCCTCGTCAGGCAGGAAGAGGTTCCAGAGGCCCTCGGACTTCGCCAGCTCGCGGATCTCGACCAGGGCTGCGGGATACGGGACCCCGGTGGTCACTTCCTCGTCGAGAGCCGCGTGGAGCTCGGCTTCACGGGGCAGGATGTGAGTGTCCATGAAGTCACGGACACGGTCACGAAGGGCTGTTATCTCGGCGCCGGGTTCAAAGTCCATGCCGGTCAGCGTACTTGGCGCCGCCGGTACCGGAGGAGCAGATCTCCATCCGATTCGAGCATTCCCACAAGCTCGAAATCCCGCACCCCGGCGCTCTCGCCCTCGACTATCCGGGGGGCGTCGCCGCTGGTGGTGACCGGGGTGACCGTGAGGAAGAGCTCGTCCACGTGGTCGGCGTCGAGGAGCTGGCCGAGGATGTGGGGGCCGCCCTCGCAGAGGAGAGCCCTGACCCCGCGTTCCCGGCGCAGGTGGCGGAGCACCTCCGTGAGATCGATGCCCCCGGGCATGGAGACGGTGCGCAGTGAGGTGGCCGTCTCCGGATTGGGCCCGGTGTCCCGCGTGAAGACGAGGACCCGGCCGCCACCGTTGGTGAACAGCGGGGCGTCCCAGGGGAGGTCGAGCTTGCCGCTGACGATCACCGCGAGCGGATCGTGGGGCAGGCCGACCCGTTCCCGTCGTGCCCGGTCCTGGGGATTGCCGACGATCCGCCCGTATCGTTCGGCCCGCATCGTCCCGGCGCCGATCATCACCGCGTCGAACCTGGTGCGCAGGCGCAGCAGGTGATCGGTGTCGGCCTGGGTGCCGAGATCCCGAGAGCGGCCGTTTATCGCCGCCCGCCCGTCCAGCGTGGTCACCATGTTGACGGCGACCCAGGGACGGTCCTCATGGGGTTGCTCGAAGGGCCGGTAGGCGGCCAGCTCCTCGTCGATCGTTGTCGTCCCGGGATCCGGGATCAGCCGATTGACTGTGAGCGGTCGGTCGGCGTTTCCCTTCGGGACGGACATCCCGTTCAGGCGGAGTAGTCGTGCCAGCCGTCGAAGCTGCGACCGGCCCAGTCCTGAAGCCCGGCGACGTCGTCGCGGAAGCGTCCCTTCAGGGTCGCCATCAGCTCGTCCGGGATCTCCGGCTTCGGAGCCGGCGGCTTGTCCGGGTCGTGGACGACCTTCTCGACCATCCAACGCATCGATTCCGGCAGGCGGTCGAAGTTCCGGTCGAGCGAACGGAACCCGGGAAGCTTGATCAGCTTCTCCATGAACTGGTACCTGTCGTCCTGCTTGGCGGCCGACTTCTCCCACTGCCGGTCCCACTGCTCCGAGGTGAAGTTCTCGTCGACATCGAGGAAGGAGAATGCCTTGCGCATGGTGGCGTCGCGTTCGCTGCCCAGCTCCTCCTGGGTGATGATCTCGATCTGCGATCGGTCGAAGAGCTCGAGGTAGGGCTGGAGCTGCATCCAGTACATGGAGCGGTGGATGTACGAAGTGTCCGGCAGCGCCAGGGTCGGCTCGAAGTCGCGGGTCTCGTATCCGGCGCCGGTGGCGTGGACCCAGTGGGAGAGGATCCGCTTGATCGGGTCACGGACCATGTAGATCAGCTTCGCGTCCGGGACGTGCTGGTGGATTCGCTCGGCGACGCCGTTGAACCTGGGTCGGTTCGTGTAGTGAGGCGAGGACTCGCCGTTGATGCGAGAACGGCTGTCGAACCGTCCCCGGTACCAGTCCAGGCCGAGATCCCAGTTCTGCTCGGCGGCGAAGAAGTTGAGCTCCTTCGGCTTCGACATGTGGATGTCGGGATGGAGACCGAGGTAATGGTGGATCGAGGTGGTCCCGCACTTGAGGCCGCCGATGATGATGAAGTTCGGCAGCGTGTCGTGCCGGCCCTTGCGCCGGGGCAGACGGCGATTGCGGTCGGCCGTGAACCGCTCCCGGGCACGCGAGCACATCGCGTCGTCGGCGGGGTCGTAGCTGGCGGTCAGATCGGGCTCGGTTGTCTTGGCGGTCTCGGACACAGCGGAGTAGTGTAGCCGGGAATGACCGAAACCAAGGGCAAAGCCACGCCCGAGCTCACACGCCGGCATTCACTTTCCTGGCGCGGACCGGGTCCCGGAAGGCCCGATCTGCCACTTCCCCCGGCCGGTCTGCCGCTGCTCCACAAGGGAATCATGCGCAAGCGGTGGCGCTACGTCGGGTTCTACGGCGAAGAGGTCATGCTCTGTCTGGCAACCGTCCTGATCGGCCCGATGCGGCACTGCTTCTGGTCGCTCTGGGATCGTGAAACCGGCACCGTCATCGAACACACCCAGCTGAGGCCGGGCCGTCAGGAAGTCTCGATGGAGGGCAACTACGTGGAGCTCGACGCGACCGGATCCGGTGCCCAGATCACCGGCCCCGGCACTCCCGGGCCGGTCCGGGCGTCGCTGGTGCTCGGCCCGAGCGAACCGGTCGAGGTCGTCTGCCCCAGCGGCCGCGGCTGGGGCTGGACCCGCAAGCGCGCCGGGGTGCCGATCGTCGGCAGGATCGAAGCCGGCGGCCGTGCCTGGGAGGTCGACGGGCTCGGGGTCGACGACGATTCGGCCGGGTTCCAGGCTCGACACACCGCCTGGCTCTGGTCGGCCGGCATCGGCGTTTCGACCGACGGCCGGGCAGTCGGGTGGAATCTGGTCTCGGGGATCAACGATCCCGATACCGGGTCCGAGCGGGCGATCTGGGTCGATGGTGAGCCCTACGAGCCGGGACCGGTCGTCTTCGATGACCTTGACGGCGTCACCTTCGCGGCTGGGCCGAAATCGTCCCCGGCCGATCGTCCCCGGCTGGAGTTCCATTACCGCGACGACGCCGAGCGACGGCGTCACGACAACTTTTTGGTCGTACGCTCCGACTACGTGCATCGCTTCGGCACCTTCACCGGCTCCCTCGACGGGATCGAGCTCGAGTCCGGCTCCGGAGTGATGGAAGACCACCGCGCCGTCTGGTAGACCGGTGCGCCGCCGGCCACGCCTCAGGCCGGACGGTCGGGGTCGAGCAGCTCGACCGGGGCCAGCTCCGGCTCGCGGCGGGTGACGATGCGGCTGGATCCTGGCACCCGGTGCTCCAGTGCCTCGGCCGCCTTCTCCAGCAGGATCGGGGTGGTGGGTGTCGTGACCACCGCGACGGTCGCCTCCAGGCCGGCCAGGCGGACCGGGTCGAGGGGCCATGCCGGTACCGCCGGCAGCTCGACGAGGAATGTCCGGGCCGCGCCCGGCTCCCGGTCGGCGAACCGTCCGAAACGCTCCACCCCGGCGCCGAGGGTCCCGAGCTCACCGTTCAGGAACAGCTCGTAGGCGGCTTCCTCGCCACCGTTCTCGGCGGCCGCGCGGATGGCGGCGACATCGGCTGACATCCCTTCGGTCGCCGCGGCCACGGGCCCGAAGAGCGGGGGCTCGATCATGTCGACAGCGGTGATCAGCTCCGGTTCCGCCAGAGCCAGCTCCAGCCCGATCACGCCACCCATGCCGAGCCCGATGACCGTCACCGGGCCGGGCGCGATCTCGCGCAGCATCCCGGCGGCTTCGATCGACTGCTCGGCGATCGAGGTGCGGCGGTACTCGCCGGCGACGGTCGAGCGGCCCCAGCCCCGGCGGTCGTAGGTGATCAGCCGGAAGGATCCGTCGAGCTCGCCGACCGCGGCGGCGAAGACCTCCGCGGTGGTGCCGGTGCCGTGGATCAGCAGGACCGGAGGACCTTCACCCCGGTCGGTTGCGTGCAGTTCGCTCAGGGGAAACTCCAGCGGAGCCAGTTCGCCCGGCGGTGATCCCGTCGTCTCAGCGGAGGCCCTGGCGGGCTTCGCGCACCAGGGTCACGGCCTCGGGAAAGACCACGCGGATCGCGTCCCTGACCTGCATCGCCTGCTCGTCGGAATTGCCGGCCAGATTCAGCCGGGCGATCGAGGCCACGGTCATGTCGACCGCCAGCTTGATCGCGTTGTCGGCCCAGGCAACCTCTTGGGACGACTGCATCTGATCAGCCATTTCCTGCATCCGGGCACGGAGTTCATCGGGATCGCCGAAGAAATTGAATGGAGAACCTTCCATCGCACCAATTTACCGCGTCGGCCTCGCCGGCCAGAATCTCGCGCGTCGGCCAACCGGCGTTTTTGAGCGCATTGCGCCCAAAAGTGCAGGTTGAGCGGGTCGGACGGGTTGAGCGGGTCGGGCGGGTTGAGCGGGCCGGACGGGT
>JBEBXB010000026.1:0-14348 GCA_040391885.1 Conexibacter woesei
GCCGAAACGGGTGCCGAAATGGTGCGGATAACCGTATGTTCACACCGTCCACATTTGCTACCGTTGGCCGAGTGATTCAGAACGGGAACCACCCAGAAGCCGTGCCAGGCGGGCAGGCCGACCTGAAAGAGCGACCTGAGCCGGGCGGGCAAGGATCGCTGGAGATCGACGACAGCTTCATCGCCGGCCCGGTGGTCACCGGGGAACCGGCGATCGAGACCACCGGCCTGATCAAGGATTTCGGCGACAACCGGGCCGTGGACGGAGTCGACCTGCGAGTCGAGACCGGCACCGTCTTCGGCCTGCTCGGCCCCAACGGCGCGGGCAAGACGACCACGATCCGGATGCTCGCGACCCTGCTCCGTCCGGACGGCGGTAGCGCGTCGGTGCTCGGACACGATGTCGTGCGCGAAGCCGACGAGGTCCGCAGCCGGGTGAGCATGACGGGGCAGTACGCCTCGGTCGACGAGGATCTGACCGGGACCGAGAATCTGGTCATGATCGCCCGTCTGCTCGGCTACGGGAAACAGGCGTCACGGGACCGATCGGCCGAGCTGCTCGATGCCTTCGGCCTTGCCGACGCCGCCGACCGCCAGATCAAGAACTACTCGGGCGGCATGCGTCGCCGCATCGACATCGCCGCATCGATCGTCGTCACCCCCGACCTCATCTTCCTCGACGAGCCGACCACCGGCCTCGATCCCCGCAGCCGCAACCAGGTCTGGGAGGTCGTCCGCGCCCTGGTCGCCGACGGCACCACCGTCCTCCTCACGACCCAGTACCTGGACGAGGCCGACCAGTTGGCCGACCGGATCGCCGTGATCGACCACGGAAAGGTGATCGCCGAAGGTACCAGCTCCGAGCTCAAAGCATCCGTGGGCGCCGGGGCCTTGCACGTGCGGGTGAAGGACGACGACCGCCGAACCGAAGCCAGGGAGATGCTCGAGCGCTCGCTCGGCGTCAGCGTCACGCTCGAGTCGGACGGGATCTCGCTATCGGCCCGGGTCGAGGACTCCGGCCGGGTGCCGGTCGCGCTGACCGAGCTCAACGATGCGGCGATCGCAGTGACCGAGTTCTCACTCGGCCAGCCCAGCCTGGACGAAGTCTTCCTGGCCCTGACGGGCCGCCCCGCGGAATCGGAGGAAGACGGGGTCCCCCGCCACCGGGATGACGGAAGCGACGAACCGAAGGGAACCGACCAGTGAGTGATTCGACCGCAGACCTGATCGCCACAGACGGCCCGCTGGTCGACGCGAAGCTCAAGTCGGTCCTGGCCAGCCGCGACCGGCCGTCGCGCCCCAGCGGCCTCGCCGCGTCCTTCACCTTCGGTTGGAGGGCGATGTTGAAGATCAAGCACGTGCCCGAGCAGCTCTTCGACGTGACCATGTTCCCGATCATGTTCACCCTGCTCTTCACCTACCTGTTCGGCGGGGCGCTCGCCGGGTCGCCGACCGAGTACATCCAGGTACTGCTGCCGGGGATCCTCGTCCAGGCCGTGGTCTTCATCACGATGTACGCCGGGATGGGCCTGAACACGGACATCAAGAAGGGTGTCTTCGACCGCTTCCGCTCGATGCCGATCTGGCGGCCCGCCCCGATGGTCGGACTGCTGCTGGGCGACGCACTGAGATTCGTGCTCGCATCGATCGTGGTCCTGGCCCTTGGCCTGATCATCGGCTTCCGGCCCGAAGGTGGGCCGCTCGGCGTGATCGCCGGAGTCGCCCTGACCATCCTCTTCGCCTTCAGCATCTCCTGGATCTGGACGTTGCTGGGTCTGGTCATGCGCACGCCCGAAGCGGTGCTCAACACCTCGATGACGGTGCTCTTCCCGGTGATCTTCGCCTCGAACATCTTCGTCGACCCCTCGACCATGCCCGGCTGGTTGCAGTCGGTGGTGGACCTCAACCCGATCACCCACCTGACCTCGGCCGTGCGCGGACTGATGGGCACCGGGGCCGCCGCGAGCGACCTGATCTGGGTCTTCGCCTCCTCAGCGGTCCTGATCTCGATCTTCGCGCCGTTGACGATGCGGGTCTACGGACGCAAGTAGCCCCGCCAGGGCGGCTCCTCGTCGAGCCGCCCGGCCCGCTTCCGTAGCATCAGGGCCATGTCTGCCAAGCCCGTACGTACGCCGATTCTCACGAAGGTTGCCGCCACCGAGTGGATCACCCCGACGCTCGTTCGGATCACATTGGAGGGCGATGGGCTGGACGGATTCCCGGTCGGTGAGTTCACCGACCACTACGTAAAGCTCCAGTTCCCGCCTCGCGGCGCCGATTACTCCGCTCCCTTCGACCCGGTCGAAATCCGTGCCTCCCGACCCCGCGAGGAGTGGCACCGCCAGCGGACCTACACGGTCAGGGCGTTCGATCCCCAGACCCACCGGCTGACCATCGACTTCATCGTCCACGGTGACGAGGGGATAGCCGGCCCCTGGGCGGCGGCGGCCCGCCCGGGTGACCTCCTCCAACTGGTCGGTCCCGGCGGCGACTACTCCCCGGATCCCGAGGCCGACTGGCACCTGCTGGTCGGGGACGAGTCGGTTCTGCCCGCGGCAGCCGCCGCCCTCGCCAGGATGCCCGCCGGCAAGCCGGTCTTCGCCCTGTTCGAGGTCGAGGACGAGCGCGAGCAGCTCGACTTGGCCGGGCCCGGAGATCTCCGCCTCGCCTGGCTCCACCGGGAGGGCCGCGAGCGCTCCCCCGATCCACTCCTCGAGGCGGTCCGGACCCTGGAGCTACCCGCGGGCCGCGGTCAAGGATTCGTCCACGGCGAAGCGAGCATGGTCCGCGCCGTACGGAAGCATCTGCTCACCGAGCGGGGAATCGACCGCTCGGACCTCTCCGCGACCGGCTACTGGAAGTACCACCGGACCGAGGAGGGATGGCGCGAGGACAAGCCCGAATGGAAGCGCCAAGCCGAGCTCGACCTCGCAGCAAGCAGCTGACTCATCCCGGCCCCACCCCGGCTCTACTCGCCCGAAGCCAGCTTCTGGGCTTGACGCTCGGGGGAGATCCGGATCACGTTCCGGGCGATCCCGACCTTCTCCATGCCGGTGATGATCCACGCGGAGGGGTCTAGCTCCCACCGCTTGAGGCCGTGCTCGGCCGAACGGGGGAAGGCGTGGTGGTTGTGATGCCAGGCCTCTCCGAATGACGGCAGGGCCAGCCAGAAGACGTTGGTGGATTCGTCCTCCACCTCGAACCGGCGGGTGCCGAGGAAGTGGCAGACGGAGTTCACGCTCCAGGTGATGTGGTGGACCATGAAGATCCTGACCGCGCCACCCCAGAGCAGTCCGTAGAGGGCGCCGGTCATCGTGCCGGTGGCCAGCCACCCGAGGCCGAAGGGGATCGCCAGGCCGAGCAGCACCCAGACGGGGAAGAGGGCGCTGATCAGCCGCATGCCGCGGTCCTCGTAGAGATCGCGGGCGTACTTCCGCTGGTCGGCCTTGCCGTGGCCGGTGAAGGTCCAACCCATGTGGGCGTGCCACAGGCCCCCGATCACGCCGCGGATGCCCTCGCCGTGACCGACGTGAGGGCTGTGCGGGTCCCCCTCCTTGTCGGTGTGCGCGTGATGCTTGCGATGATCGGCCACCCAGACGTTGACGGGGCCCTGGACCGACATCGACCCGAGGATCGCGAAGAGGTACTCGATCGGCTTGAAGGTCTGGAAGGAACGGTGGGTGAGCAGACGGTGGAAGCCGATGGTCACTCCGAGGCCGGTCACCAGGTACATGACCAGGAGGATCACCAGGTCGGTGACGTTCACGATCTTGTTCCAGAACAGGATGATCGCGGCGATCGTCCCGAGGAACGGGACCACGACGGCAATCATGTTGAGCACCTGGTCGATCGTCGCCATCCGGTGCGGCTCGTCCGGGATGCTGGGCTTGCCTCTTCCCCGGGAGTCGGTCGGGATCGGCGAGGGGGTCTCGATCGGGGCGGTTGTGTCGGTGCTCATGAAGTGAGGATATTCACCTCATCCTCAGCCTATTTGTATAAAACACGACTCATCCGATGTAATTGTTATAAGTCTCCTTATAAGTTACCTCGATCTTCAACCGTGGCGTTCCCTGCCCGCGTCCGTCGCGGACGTGGTGGAGCCCGAGCTGCCGGCGTTGGCCGGCGCGATCATCGCCGGCATCGGCGATGAGGTCCCCGAGTACGCCCGACCGCTTGAAGGCACGTTCGGACGTGGTGTCAGACGAGGTGTGGTCGAAGCGCTGAGCCAGTTCCTGCGGTTGATCCGCGACCCTGACGCGGGCCGCGAGGACAGCCGCGCCGTGTACATCGAACTGGGCCGGGGCGAACTGCGCCAGGGCCGTACCCTCGACGCCCTGCAGTCCGCGTACCGGATCGGCGCGAGGATCGCCTGGCGCCACCTCGCCACGGCCGCCCTGGCGTCCGACATTGATCGCGAGACCCTCGCCGTCCTGGCCGAGTCGATCTTCGTCTACATCGACGGGTTGTCTGCCGATTCGGTCGAGGGCTACGCCGCCGCCCTCTCCGAGCAGGAAGGCGAGCGCCTGAGGCGTGAGCGCCGCCTGGTCCGAGCTCTACTCTCCGAGCAACCTGCCACCACCGAGGAGCTCCGGTCGCTCTCGGTTGCGGCCGGCTGGCGACTTCCCAATGCCGCGGCGGCCCTGTGCTGCCACGAATCCGACCTGGCCGAGATCACTCGACGCCTCCCCTTCGACGTGATCTCGGCCACGGTCGAGACCAGCGGCTGCATCCTGATCCCCGATGTCTCGGGGCCGGGGCGTCCCGGCCAGATCGATCGGGCCGTCGGCAACCTCACGGCCGCTCTCGGGCCAGAGACCGGCCTGTCGTCGCTGGCGGACTCCTGGCGGATCGCCCGGCTCTCCTTGCGCGCGGGGGAAGCCGGCGCCGTCGATTCGGCCGCCGGTCCGATCCGCAGCGACCAGCACCTGGTCGACCTCGTGATCTTCAACAGCCGTGGGCTGATCAACCGGATCGGCGACCGCACCCTCGGCCCGATCCGGGCACTCACCCCGAAGGGCCGGGCCCGGATGAGCGAAACCGCCCTCGCCTTCATCGAAGAACGAGGGAACGCGACCGCCATGGCCGAAGCGCTCCAGATCCACCCTCAGACGGCGAGGTACCGGGTGGCACGGCTGCGGGAGCTCTTCGGAGACACCCTCGACGACCCACTCGACCGCCTCGCACTGGAGCTCTCGCTTAGGGCGATGCCTCCCGAAGCCTAGAATCGAGACATGAACCTCCGGACGCGGTCGAGTTGAGTCGGATGCCCCTGGTGAGAACAGAGCGAGACGGTCCTCTGGCCGTGGTCACGCTGGACAGCCCGCCGCTCAACCTGTTCGACAGCAACCTGATCGGTGAGCTCAAGGACGCGATCGAGTCGATGCACTCCGACCCGCCGCGCGGCCTCCTGATCCGCGCCGAAGGACGGGTCGTTTCCGGTGGAGTCAACGTGGAGGAGTTCTCCGGCCTGACGCCGGCCCAGGGATCGCGTCTCTGGAGCGACTTGCTCGGCTTGATCGAACGGGTCGAGACCCTGCCCCTCCCCGTCGTCTTCGCGGCCCACGGGCTCACCCTCACCGCCGCCTTCGAGCTCTCGCTCGCCTGCGACCTGATCATCGCCTCGGAGTCGGCGAGGTTCGGGCTGGTCGAGATCGTCGTCGGGTTGACCCCGTCGATGGGCGGCCCGCAACGGCTCGCCGAAAGGGCGGGCTCCGGCCGGGCCCGGCAGCTGGTCATGACCGGCGACCTGTTCCATGCCGCCACGCTGGAAAGGTGGAACGTCGTCAACGAGGTCGTGCCCGACGATGAGCTCGACGCGCATGTCCGCAAGTTGGCGATGCGACTCGCCCAGGGGCCGACTAGGGCCCATGCGATGACCAAACGGATCATCCGCGCCTACCGGGAAGGTGGCGTCGCCGACGCCGACAGGGTGACCCGGAGCGACGCGGCCGAGCTGTTCGCCACCGAGGACCTGGTCAACGCCGTCCGGACCTTCCTCGAAGAGGGCCCCGGCAAGGCCCGCTACACCGGGCGGTAGGCCCCGGGGCCTCGGGCCCGGAGTTGACAGGTCCGGGTTCGAATCATCGACCCGGATGCGATCCGGAGGTTAGGATCGGTGCGTGGGCGGGCAGCGAGATGCGGCCGGTAGCGAAGCGTCATCCGTAGGCGGAGACGCGGCAAGGGAGTCGGCTCGCCGACGCCTGCTGATCCTCATCGCGATGACGCTGTCCAGCGCGATGATCCTCGTCGATCAGACCTCCGTCCCACTCGCGATCCCAGACGCGATGCTGGATCTCGACGCGCCACTCTCCGGGGGCCAATGGATACTCACCGCGAACATGCTCCCTTTGGCGGCCTTCATGGTGCTGGGTGGCAGGCTGGGCGACATCCACGGGCTGCGTCTCGTCTTTCTCGTCGGAGCGGCCCTGTTCGCTGTCTCGTCCGCGCTTGCCGGGTTCGCCCAGGACCTGACTTGGATGATCGCCGCGAGAGCCTCGCAAGGAGTCGGCGCTGCCCTGATGATGCCGGTCGCGGTCGCGATCGTCTCCGCGACCCAGCCGCAAGATCAGCGTGGCCGCGCGCTCGGGCTCCTCGCTGGATTCGCGGCCTTCGCCGCGGCCCTCGGGCCGGTCGTCGGCGGTGGCCTGGCCAGCATCGACTGGCGGCTCGTCTTCCTGATCAACGTTCCGTTGGCGATCGCCGCGATCGCGCTCACGCGGGCAAATGCGCCGGCGCTCCGCCTGAACCGGGATGCGCCCCGCCACCTCGACCTTCCCGGTGTCACGACGTTCTCGATCTTCATCGTCGGCATGGTCTATGGGCTCGGTCAGGGGCAGCCCCTCGGTTGGACCGACCCCCAGGTGCTCGGTTCGCTTGCCGCCGGCCTGCTCGGGCTGGTCGCCTTCGTGTTCGTCGAGCATCGAGTCGAGAACCCGATGATCGAGTTCCGGCTCTTCCGGCACCTGAACTTCCTCGCAGCCAACGTGAGTCAGTTCTTGGGCGGGGCGATTGAGCTCGGCACCGCCTTCCTCCTCCCCTACTTCCTGCTGATGATGATCGGCCTCAGCCCGATCGCCGCCGGCGTCGCGCTGATCCCGGCGACCGTCCCGATCATCATCGCCGGGCCGTTGGCGGGGAAGGCCTTCGACAAGGTCGGCGGCCGGGGCCCCCTGGTGACCGGCTTCCTCTTCCTGGCCGCTTCTGGGATCGCGCTCGCAGTCGCCGTCTCGGAGCGGGAGTACATCTATCTCGTGCCCGGCCTGATCTTGCAGGGAATCGGGCTGGGGATCGTGCTCACGGTCAACGACCCGACCGGCCTCAACTCCGTTCCCGAGAAGGATCAGGGCCAGGCGGCCGGCGTGATCAACACCAGCGAACAACTCGGCGGGGCGGTCGGGATCGCCGGGCTCTCGGCGATCCTGATCGGGATCTCCCGCAGCCGCACCGAGGCCGCGTTGATGGACCGTGGCATCCACCCCACGCCCGAACAGATCGCCGAGTGGAGGCAGTTCCTGCTGACGATCGAGCAGAAGGGGCTCCACCAGATCGATCTCGGTAGCCAGAGCAACGTGATCAAGGTGGCGATCGGGGAGGTGCTCACCGCCCACGTGGCGGCTTACGAGGCGGTCTTCGCGACCACCGCCGGCATCGCCTTCCTGGCCGCGTTCGCCTGCCTGATCCTGGCCCGCAAGGACGACCGGGTATCCGGACGAGGCATCTTCTCCCGGAGATCCCGCTGGTCGATCGCCAACACGGGGCGCACTCCCGGGCTCACGCGGCATCCCCCGGCACAGAAGGCCGGGGGCGAGACCTCACCTGAGATCCCGGAGGAGTAGCTCGTTGCCCTTCTCGAGTTGGTGAATCGTCGCCTTCGCCACCGAGGAGATACCGAGCACCCGGTTGATCCGTGCGTGGACCTCGCGGTGACCTTCGCCGGTCCGGCGAGAGACATCGGCGACCAGGGTGCGGCGCTCCTCCCGGAGTCGCTCCCGGGCCTGGAAGGCCGTCTCCCGCTTCGGTTCACCGGTTTCGGCAGACCCAGCCGAGCGATCGATCCCCGCCGCGCCGGCCCCCGGACGGGCGGTCCGGGTCGCTGCCGAACGGGGCGCGGTGGGCTTCTTCACGGTCGTCCGCGTGACCATCCCGGTGACCGCCGAGACCGTCTCCACCTGCGGATCCAGCTCCTCGGTCGCGAACAGCTGCATCGTCGTCTGGGCGAGGATGGCGTCGTCGAGCTCGGCTCCCGATGAACTGAGTGCGGCGAAGCCATCGCCCGCCGGGACCCGCTCCGGCATCTCTTCGTCCAGCTCGATCAGCTCGTCCTCGAGGGCCGGGGCATCCTCGATCGCATGCCGGCGTTCCTTTTCGATCTCGAAGGCAAGGTGCTTGAGTCGACTGTCGGCGGGCAGCAGCAGATAGCTCATCTGACGCTTCGGGGCGGGGGTCGTGCGGATGAAACGACCCACCACCTGGCGGAAGAAGAGCTCCGTCCGGGCGGCGGTGGCGTAGACGCCGACCCGAAGCCGAGGAATGTCGACGCCTTCGGAGACCATCAACACCGAGACGAGCCACCGTTGGTCCGAGTCGGAGAAGTCGGAGATCCGCGCCGACGCGCCCGGCTCGTCGCTCATCACGATCTCCGGAGGCTCGCCGCTGATGAAGTTGAGCCTGCGGGCGATCGCCCGGGCGTGCTCCTGGTCGGAGGCGACGACCAGCCCACCGGCGTCGGGGTGGCCGGCGGCGCGGACCTCCCCCAGGCGGAGGTCCGCGTCACGCAGCACCTCCCCCATCCAGTCGCCTTCCGCCTCGAGCGCGGTGCGCAGTCGCCGGGCCGACTCGGCGGCCGGCAGGACCAGATCGAAGTCCGCTGTGCGGATCTCGCCGTCGCTCATCCATTCCATCTCGCCGTCATACGGCAGGAACGTGATCGGCCGGCATACCCGGTCGACCAGGGCGTCGGGGTAGCCGTACGTGTAGTCGGCGGAGCTAACCCCGTCGTCGTCGTAGGTGACCCACGGGATCGCCTCGTTGTCGGAACGGAAAGGGGTGCCGGACAGCAGCAGCCGGAACTCTGCCCGGTCGAAGGCCCGGCGGGCGCTCACGCCCCAGCTCGCCTGATCGCCCATGTGGTGGGGCTCGTCCGCGATCACCAGGGTCGGCCGGGCTGCCGCCCGGGCGTGTAGCTCCGGCCCGGCGGCGACGGTCTGGTAGGTGACGGCAACCCCGTGGAAGTCCGCTATCTCGGGACCGTCGGCATTCGGCCGGTTCGGCTCCAAGTCGATCCCGTAGCGGGCGGCGTCGGCCGCCCACTGCCTACAGATGTGGGTCGTCGGGCCGACGACGACCACCCTGCCGACGCGACCGGTGGAAAGCATCTCGTGCGCGACCCGCAGCCCGAACGTGGTCTTGCCGGCCGCCGGCGTGGCCGACGCCAGGAAACTCGCGCGGGGATGGCTTCTGAGTACATCCAGAGCGGCTTTCTGCCATGTCCTGAGCGGTCGTTCGGACGGCCATTCCGGCAACGAGACGCCGCCACCGCGCGCGGCGGTCGAGTGAGAAGAGGGGTGATCCAAGACAGGTCAGAGTATGCCTACCGGCCGAGACGATCGGTCGGTAGGCAGTGACCGGGCCTGTCCTCGGAGTCAGGTCAGCTTGATTCCAGCGTCGCGTCCAGGGTGATCTCCTTGACGCTCGCGAGCGCCTTGCTCACAGGGCACCCTTCCTTGGCAGCCGCGGCCGCCGCCTGGAAGGCGTCGTCGCTGATGCCGGGCACGCGGGCGTTGCAGACGAGATCGATCCGGGTGATGGTCGGCCCTTCGTCCAGAAGGCGAAGGGTCACGGTCGCATCGGTCCGCACCGACTCCGGCACGTTGCCGCCCTCGGCGAGCACATTCGACAGCGCCATCGAGAAACAGGACGCGTGGGCGCCGGCGATCAGCTGCTCGGGATTCGCACCGGGCGCATCCTCGAACCGGGTCCGGAACGAGTACTCGCCACTGATCGATTCACCGGCGGTGAAGGTACCTTCACCGGACTTGAGATCTCCACTCCATTCAGCGGTTCCCTTAGCAGGCAATTTCCACTCCTCTTGATTCGTTGGTGTTCCGACTGGTTGCTTCGACGGTACCCGAACGGCAGGGTCCGCCACCGTCGCTCCCACTAATATCCGCGCCATGGATCGTCGAATCGGAGTTCTCGCAGGCTTTGCCGTCCTCATCATCGCCCTGGTGGCGGTGATCCTCATCAGCCGCAGTGGCGGCGACGACGCCGGCGATCCCGCCGCGCTCGCCGACACCACGACGAAGCCCGTCATCGAGGCGTCGGACGAACCCGCTCCGACCGAGCTGGTGACCGAGGACATCAAGGAGGGCACCGGCCCGGCCGCAAAGGACGGCGACAGCCTCTCGATGAAGTACGTCGGTGCGCTCTACGACACCGGCGAGGAGTTCGACGCTTCCTGGGACCGCGGCGAGCCGTTCGACGTGACGCTCGGCGCCGGCACCGTGATCAAGGGCTGGGACGAAGGCATCAAGGGAATGAAGGCCGGCGGCCGGCGCAAGCTGATCATCCCGCCGGACCTCGGCTACGGCGAAGCGGGCAGCCCGCCCTCGATCCCGCCGAACTCGACCCTCGTGTTCATCGTCGACTTGGTGAAGATCAACGAGTAAGGCCAAAAGAGGGGGCCCGACCCCCGATATTCGTAAGGTGGAAAACGTGAAAGTCATCGACGACCTGGTCGCGAACAATCGGAAGTTCGCCGCGACCTTCCCCGATCAGCACCTCAGCGTAATCCCGAGCCGCAAGTTGGCGATCGTGACCTGCATGGACTCACGTCTCGACGTCTTCCAGGCGCTGGGCCTCGAGGACGGTCAAGCCCACGTGCTCCGGAACGCCGGCGGTGTGATCACCGACGACGTGATCCGTTCCCTGTCGATCTCGCAGCGCAAGCTCGGCACCGAGGCCGTGATGCTGATCCACCACACCGACTGCGGCATGCAGACGATCACCGACGACGGATTCCGAGCGGAGCTGCAGAACGCCACCGGGGTCGCCCCCGCGTTCGCGATCGAGTCCTTCGTCGACTGTGCGGTCGATGTCCGCCAATCGATCCTGAGGGTCCGCCGGTCGGACTTCCTGCTCCACCGCGATCAGGTCCGGGGGTTCGTCTTCGACGTCGACACCCAGGCACTCACCGAGGTCACCGCCGATGAGGACTCGACTTCCGGGGAACCGTTGCGGATGTCGACCGCGGAGTAGCGACGATGGGCGTCACCGTCTACGAGAAGCCCACGTGCACCACCTGCCGGAAGCTCTCGAAGCTGCTGGCCGAGCGGGGCATCGAGTTCGAGTCGGTCGAGTATCACGTCACCGGGTTGACCGCGGACGAGGTCCGCGGTCTGCTCGCGATGGCCGGGATCGGCGCCGCCGAGGCCCTGCGCATGCGTGAATCCGGAGCCCGCGAGCTTGCGGAGGCCGACGAGGAGTCGATCATCGCCGCGATGGCCGAGCGTCCGGAGCTGCTCCAGCGGCCATTCGTGGTCTCCGGGGGCAAGGCGGTGCTCGCCCGCCCGGTGGAGCGAGCCCTCGAAGTCATTCCCTGACGTCACCCCCGCCTCCGGGTCGGGCGCTGCCGCGCACCAACGGGCGGGTCGTCGGAAGCATCAGCCAGCGGTCGGCGCTGGCGGCTATCTCCACGTCGAAGCCCGCCTCCCGGATCAGGGGCACCGTGCGACGGTTGCAATGGCACCCGTCGGCGACCTTCATCCACGGTCGTTCGAGCCTGTCCTGGAGTGGACCGAGCCGTTCTCCGTCTGACCTGACGTGCTCCAGGAAGAGCAACCGGCCGTCCGGCTTCAGGACTCGTTCGACCTCACGGATCGCGGCCATGGGATCGGCGACCGTGCAGAACACGAGCGTGGCGACCACGGTGTCGAAGCGACCATCCGCGAAGGGGAGCAGCTCCGCCGGCGCCCGGACCACCTCTGCGCCGGGCGCGGCCGTACGGGCCTTTCCGGCCAGGCGCTCGGCCTTGTGCCGGTCCGGCTCGACCAGCACAAGCTCCTCGATCGTGCCCGGGTAGAAGGCCAGGTTGAGCCCCGTTCCCGCGCCCAGTTCCATGACCCGGCCAGCCGCCCCGGAGACCAGGTTTCGACGCCACCGGGAGAGCCCCGTCCTCTCCCCCAGCCACAGGATCGGGTCGTAGAGACGGGCGCTGAGACGGCTCCCGGGAACCTGATCGGCGAGGAGCTCAGCCTCCGCGCGCCGTGATCGTTCGGAATCGGTGTCCATGCGACAAACCTACCCTCCACGAGTTCACCATCGCCATCATGAACGTGCGTCAACTTGACAAACGCGGCGTTACCTGAGAGTTTCGAAAGTGCGTCAGGTCCGGCGCCACTGTCAAGCGGGCGCCTGTCGGACCGAAGCATGGGAACTGGGTGCCCCGTGGAAAAGGGAAGGTACTGATGATCGATTCATCACTTGCAGGGGAGCCGGAAACCTCCGGGCTGTCCCGCTTCATGCTGTTTGCGGCAGTAGCCGCAATTGCCGCGATAACGATGGGCGTGCTCTTGATGGCGATGCCCGGAAGCGCATCGGCCGCCGATCGAACCGTCCGGCTCACGCTCCAGCCGTCGAGCGCCGCCTGCACGGCTTACGACCAGCTCGACTGTTCTTACCTGGAGGCAAGAGACGGGAACGCCCCGGCACCCGACCCGGAGACCGGGCCGGATCCGACCTTCCTGAACATGGCGCTGCTGCCATCGCTGCCGACGGTCGACGCAACCATCAGCGATACCGGTGACGTGACGATCCCGGCGAGCAAGGTCTCGTTCCCCGAGTTCCCCACCTCCTTGGAGAACGCCCTCGTCGGCACGGTGGCGATCAAGATCCAGATATCCGCTTCCGATGACTGGTCCGGCACCTTCGACGAGGTCAGCGGCGACATGTCGCTCGAGGCACCGATCGGACTCTCGTTCAAGCTGAACTGCGACCCGGTCGCCAACGGAACCTGCGGCGCGATCTTCGGGGCGCAGGGCAACATGGGCACCTGGGAAGTCTCGCCCAAGGGGCCGATCAGCCCGCTGACGACAGGGCATCTGGACGCTCCGACGCCGCCACTCGACTACGGACCCGAATGGCTCGGGCCGGACGCTGAGGATGGAACGCCGTTCGATGCCGAGACCGGTGTCGGCACCCTGGTCAACAACGATCTGGAGATCGAGAACCTGGATGACACGTCCTGTGTCGACATGACCTCCGTCGCATGTTCCAACGCCGCGGTGGCCAACCTGATCGCCCCGTCGCTGAACGGCGCGCTCGGAACGGTCTACGACCCGGCCGAGCCCGACAACGACCGTGATTCGGCACCGGGTGCGATCGACATGCGGTTCACGTTCGCGATGTCGGAACCGCCGCTGATCACCTCGGCTCCGACCGCGGTGACGATGACCGGGATGAACGGCGACGGCAGCCAGGCGATCGGCACCTCGAGTGCCGCGCAGGGGGTCACCATCTCCGCCTCGGACATCGGCGACGTCGAGTTCAAACGGATCTACCTGAACGGTGGCAACGACGACGACTTCTACGTCAGCAACGCCAGCGACTGCCTTCCGGCGGTCGGGGCCGGTGCCGACTGCGTCGTCAAGCTGCGGTTCAACCCGAGCGCGACCGGTGCCCGCAGCAGCACGCTGTACGCATCGATCGTCAATCCGGTCAGCGGTGATTCCGAGACAGTCCAGCTGGCCACGGTGAGCGGCACCGGCGGCGATTTGCCGACCGGCCCCGCCGGTGCGGACGGCCAACCCGGGGCCCCGGGTCCGCAGGGGCCCCAGGGACCGCGCGGAAACGCCGGCCCTCTGGTGGCGATCGCCTCGAGCTCGAGCATCAAGCTCAAGGCCAAGGCCAACAGGGTCGCCTCGATCAGGTCGGCCGGAGCCAAGGTCACCCTGAAGACCCCCAAGAGCACCAGGATCAAGGTGCGCGGCAAGTCCTTCAAGCTGAAGGTCACCGCACCGAAGTCGATCGCCGCCGGCAAGACCGGTGCGGTCAAGGTCAAGGGGAAGAAGGCCGCGGTCAAGCGGCTGAGGGGCAAGCGGTCGGCCAAGCTCAAGATCAAGCTCAAGGTGAGCGCGAACGGCCGGACCCAGACCCACACCGTGAAGGTGCGTGTCAACTGACCGACTGAAAGAGCCGAACGAAATCGAGAAAGAGGCGGAGGGCATGGGGTCCCTCCGCCTCTTCTCTTTGGTCGATCCGGCCGGCGCGCGCCGGCGGCGCCGCCCTCGGGGGTGGGGGGGGCACGGGCAGCCGGGCGGGGGCGAGCAGGCGGTGCCCCCCCCGGCCGCACAA
>JBEBXB010000027.1:0-14220 GCA_040391885.1 Conexibacter woesei
GGGCTTAGCGCCCCAAAGCCCCTCCCCGCTCCGGCGCGGAGGGGCTTTTTGTTGCTATAGGGGTACAAAGTGCGTTACTTCAGGCGGGTATCTCACGTTTGCGATAATCTCATCGCATGTTTGCTATATCTGAGCGGGGGGAACGGTGAGCCCGGCCGGCCTGGATCGTGATCGGTCCGGTCTCGAACGGCTCACCGAGCGGATCGCCAAGTTCGGAGGTTCCGATCCTTCCGCCCTCTTCGTCGAGATCGCATCCCAGGTGACCGCGAGGCGACTCGCCTGGGACCTCTCCCAGAAAGAGCTCGCCGACCTCTGCGGCACCACCCAGTCAGCCATCGCCCGGCTGGAAGCGGGCCGCAGACCGCCGCGCATCGACACCCTGGAACGGGTGGCGACCGCCCTCGACTGCGAGCTGTCAATCGAACTGAGACCAAGGACGGAAGGAACCAACCGATGAGCACCAGAACCGAGACAGAGAACATCACGACGTCGGGCCCCGAGAAGGTGCTCGCCGGGGTACTCGCGATCTTCATCCTGATCGGCGGGGTATGGGCATATGGCCAGATCGGCAAGATCTCCGAAGAGACCTACCACGACGAGTACTCAGCCCCGTTCTTCGAACCGGCACGCGATGACCTCTCCCCGACCGACAAGGCCGCGCTCAAGGAGGAACGACGGGCCGAAGACAGCCTGTGGCGCGCCCGGCAGAAGGTGCGCAGCGCGAAGAAGCAGGTGACCTTCGCCGGCGACGCCTACCGCACCGAGCTCGACGCGGGCCTCTCCGGCAATGCCGAGCTCGGCACGTACCGCGAGGCTCAGAATCGCCTTGCCCGCGAGAGGGCCGACCTGACAGCCGCCAACATGAGGGTGTCGAAGGCCGAACCGGCCGCCGTGGTGGCCCGCCAGAACCTGAACGAAGAAACTGAAAGGCGCCAGGCCGAGAGGCGCGCCGATGACCGGCTCGTGTTCGCCGGCCGGTTCCTGCTGATCGCCGCGATGCTGGGGGCCGGCGTCTGGGGAATGTCGCGGATCCGCAAGCGGCGCTCGCCCTTCATGCCGCTCGCCCTGGCCCAGGTCTCCGCGGCGGCGATGCTGGCGGCGTGGATGGCGATCGACTACGGATCCCAGCTGATCGTCTTCCGCGAGATCGGGCCGCTCGCGATCTCTCTGGTGGGGATCTGCCTGACCGTCACCGCCTTCGTGCTGCTCCACCGTTACCTCAGCCGCAAGGTGCCGCTGCGCCGGGTGCGCCGCGGCGAGTGTCCCTTCTGCGGATTTCCCGGCCGGGGCAACGAGATGTGCGAAGGCTGCGGGCGGGCCGTCATCGGATCCTGCTCGACCTGCGAGGAGCCCCGTCGGATCGCGACGCCGCACTGTGGCAGCTGCGGCGCCGCCTGAGCCAGGCCTGGCCCGGGGCAGCCGGGGTGCCGCCTGGGCCTAGATGCGGCCGGCGGCGAGCAGACGGCGGAGGAACTGACGGGTCTCGGGCTGCCCCGGATCCGTGAGGACCTGCTCCGGGTCGCCCTGCTCGATGATCCTGCCTTCGTGGAGGAAGGCGATCGAGTCGGCGACCTCACGGGCGAAGCTCATCTCGTGGGTAGCGAGGATCATCGTCATCCCCTCCTGCTTGAGCTCACGGACCGTCTCGAGCACGTCGCCGACGAGCTCCGGGTCGAGGGCGCTCGTCACCTCGTCCAGCAGCAGCACGCGCGGCTGTCCGGCGAAGGCCCGGGTCAGGGCGACCCGCTGCTGCTGACCTCCGGAAAGCTGGTCGGGCCGGTCGTCCTCGCGGCCGCCGAGGCCGAACCGGTCGAGCAGCGCCCTGCCCCGCTCCTCGGCCTCCTTCTTGGGGACGCCGTGTGCCCGCACCGCGCCGAGGACCACGTTCTCCAGCACGGTCATGTGGGGGAAGAGGTTGAACTGCTGGAAGACGAACCCGAGCTTCCGCCGGACGGCGACCGGGTCGACGGAAGGATCGGTGATGACCTTCCCGTCGAGGAAGATGTCGCCGTCGTCGATCTCGACCAGGAGGTCGACGCATCGAAGCAGCGTGGACTTGCCCGACCCGGAGGCGCCGATCAAGGCGATGGCTTCGTGCTCTCGGACCTCGAGGTCGATCCCCTTGAGGATCTGACGGTCCCCGAAGGACTTGGTCACGCCCGTGATCTCGAGCACCGTGGCCGCGTTCACGAGTTGATCTCCTCGCGGTCGGTGATCCGGTCGAGCAGCCGGGCCATCGGGATGGTGACCAGCAGATAGAGCGAGGCCGCGGCCAGGAGGGGCGTGTAGTTGAAGGAGGAGAGCGCCTCGATCTGGGCGATGCGGAAGGCTTCCGCGATCCCGAGCATGGCGACGAGAGCGACGTCCTTCTGGAGGGAGATGAAGTCGTTGAGCAGCGGCGGCCGGACTCGCCGGATCGCCTGCGGCAGCACGACGTGACGCAAGGTCTGGATCCGGGTCAGCCCGGTTGCCAGCGCCGCGTCCACCTGGCTGGGATGGATCGACTTGATGCCCGCCCGGTATACCTCGGCCACGTACGCGCTGTAGGCCAGCGAGAGGGCGAGGCAGGCGAGGATGATCGGGTCCGAGGGGATCCCCGAGAGGTTCAGCGCCGGAAGCCCGAACCCGACCAGGTAGACGAGCAGGATGACGGGGACGCCGCGGAAGAAGTCACAGTAGGCGGCGGCGAGCAGGCGAATCGGGAAGAGCGCCGGGTTGCGGCTGGTCCGGACCACGGCGATCAGCAGACCGACGATCAAGACGATCACCTCGACCGCCATGAACATCTTGATGTCCAGCCAGAACCCCCGGAGGATGTCCGGGAAGGTGGTTCGGAACGACTCCGCGGAAAAGAAGGTCTCGCGTACGTCGGGCCAGCCGGAGCTGGTCAGGATCGCGGTTCCGAGGCCCCCGAGGACGACGATCGACGAGATGACGGCGATCGCCTGCCCCCGCCGAGAACGAGCCTTTCGGGCCCGTTCGCGAGCGGCGCGGCGATCGCCATCACCTGTCACTGCCTTGACGGACGTCGTCGCCCCGTCAGTCCTCGAGCTTCGGCGCCGAGGCCGACTCGCTCATCCACTTGTCGGTGATCTCCTCGAGCCGGCCGCTCTTCTCCAGGGATTCGATCGCCCAGTCCACGCAGCTGGCGATGCTCGTGTCCTTCGGCATCACGGCGCCCCACTGGTCGCCGCCCTCGGCCTCGAACTGGCCGATCACCGTCGAACCCGGCAGCTGGGCGTCGCGAAGGTAGATCGCGGTCGGGAGGTCGAGGACGACCGCGTCGACCTGACCCTGCTTGAGCGCGGTGACGACGTCGTTGGAGTTGTCGAACACCTTCGGCTCCGTGGTCGGCTCGATCTCGTCCTTGACCGCGTCGAGGCTGGTCGTGCCGATCTGGACGCCGATCGACACATCCTTGAGCTGGTCGAGGCTGGTCACGTCCTCGAGGGACGAGTCCTTGCCGACCAGGACCGCCTGGCTGGACGTGTAGTACGGAACCGAGAAGGTCACCGCCTTCTCGCGGGCCGGCTTGATCGAGATCTGGTTCACGTCGAAGTCGAACTTCTTCTGGCCCGGGGCGAAGGAAGCGTTGAACGGGACTTCGGCCCACTCGACCTCGGAGTCGTCGAAGCCGAGCTCACCGGCGATGGCGTAGGCCACGGCGCTCTCGAAGCCGCGTCCGTTCGTCGGATCCTCATCTTCGAAGTAGGGCTGGTAGGCGGGGCTGTCGGTGCCGACGGTCAGCACGCCATCCTTGTAGGTGTCGAGGTTCTCCGGCGTGCAGTCACTCGCGGTGACGGCGGTGTCTACACTCGGAGTCTCGTCGTCGGACGAGTCATCGGACCCGCAACCCACGAGCAGAGCGAGGGCCAGGACGGCCAGCAACATCAGGACGAGACGGTTTTTGGTCACAGTTATTTCTCCGGTGCGGGGACAGGTAACGGGGAGAGACTAGTTCAACCACAGCCGTCGCGCCCCCAACGGCGGTAAGATCTAATTCGCACTTGAGTACAAAGCCCGCAGATCAGACTCCGGACAGAGGTAAGTCCACCGAATCCGCCCAATCGGCAGGACCCGTCGCCGTGCCTCCGGAGGCCCCGTGCGTCGAGATGAGCGAGGGCGTCGCCCGTTACGTGATGGCGCTCTTCGACCTCAACCACGGAGGCAAGCCGCCGACTCAGGCGAAGCTCGCCCGTGAGCTCGAAGTGTCCCAGCCGTCGGCCCTGCAGATGGTTCGGAGGATCCGTGAGATGGGACTGATCTCCCCGGACGATCTCAGCCTCACCCCCCAGGGGATGAGTGCCGCGCTGGTCTTGACCTCCCGGCGCACCGCGGCCCGCGACCTCACTCACGAGGTGCTGGGGCTCGACCCGGCCGAGGCTCAGGCCGAAGCGGAGCATCTGGCGTCCAGCGCCACCCCGGCCTTCGGCCGCAAGCTCGTCGCCTGGCGCGCCCGCCGCAACTGACCGCCTTCCGCGCTCAGGTCCCGGCGACACCCGGAAGCCGGGGGATATCCGGAACCGATTCGAGATCGATCTCGGAGACAGGCTTCGGTTCCGCCAGCAACCGTCCTTGGACGAAGTCCACGCCGTAGCTGTCGAGCATGGAAAGGGCGCTGACGTCTTCGACGTGCTCGGCGACGGTGCGCTTGCCCATGCCGTGGGTGATGTCGACGAGGGCCTTGACCAACAGCCGATTGGTCGGATCGTTCGCGAGGTTGCGGATGAACTCGCCATCGATCTTGACGAAGTTCGAGGTGATGTGCTTGAGGTAATAGAAGGAGGCGAACCCGGCCCCGAAATCGTCCAGCGCCATCTCGCAGCCGATCGAGGAGAGCCGGGAGGCGAACTCCTGGGCCCGCGTGATGTTCCCGATCGCGCTGGTCTCGGTGACCTCGAAGACCAGCGACTCGGGGGCGACGCTCTTCCGCAGGAGCTCATCCGAGATGAACCCGAGCAGGTCCAGGTTCCCCACCGACTGTCCCGACAGGTTGACGAACAGCCTGGTTCGTGCCCCCGAGCCGACCGTCGCGAGCAGGTCGATCGCCCTCTGGATCACCCAGCGATCGATCTCCTGGACGAGGTTGTGCCGCTCCGCGACGGGAAGGAAGGTGCCGGGGCCGACGATCGTCCCCTGGCGGTCATGCAACCTGACGAACAGCTCGAAACGGGGGATCCGCTCCGCCCGGAGGCTCACCACCGGTTGGGCGTAGAGCAAGAACTCGTCCCGGTCGAGAGCGTCCCGGATCCGGTCATGCCAGTCGATCCCGCGTGACACCTCTGAGGACTCGGTCGGGTTGTACATCCTGGCCCCGTTGCGGCCCGAGTCCTTGACCTCGTACATCGCGATGTCCGCCCGCATGATCAGCGCTTCGCGATCGGCGGACGCGACGTCTTCCGAGGCGACCAGGCCCACGCTGGCGGTGGCCCGGGCCAGGAAGCTCGGGCCCTCGATCCGGGCCTTGGCCGCGATCTCCTCGACCAGGTCCCGGGCCATCCGCATCGCATCGTCGGCGGTGATGTCGCGCAGCATGATCACGAACTCGTCGCCGCCCTGGCGCGCCAGCACGTCGGTGGTGCGCAGCCGCGACTTCAGGATCTCGGCGGTCCTCACGATCAGACGGTCGCCGATCGAATGCCCGTAGTTGTCGTTGACGAACTTGAAGTTGTCGAGGTCGACGACCATCACCGCCACCCCGCGCCTGTCCTCGCCGCGGCCGTCCTCCACGGTCCGGGAAAGCTCCTCCTCGAACCGGCGGCGGTTGTAGAGCCCGGTCAACGGGTCGTGATCGGCGAGGTGCCGCAGCTGCCGGCTCAGCTCGTGCCGCTCGGTGACGTCCTGGATCATCGACAGGGCGATGTAGGGAATCCCGCGGTTGTCGGTGAGCATGGTCGACGTCAGGTGGACCCACACGACATCGCCGCCCTTGCGGATGTACCGCTTCTCCATCTCGAAGCCCTCGGTCGCGCCCCGGAACATCGATCCGCTCAGCTCGAGGTCCTGATCAAGGTCGTCAGGATGGGTGATGTCCGCGAAGGTCATCCCGGTCAGCTCCTCGGCGGTGTAGCCGGTGATCTCCTGGAAGTTGTCGTTGACCCGGTCGAACGTTCCGTCGGGGCGCACAAGGCAGAGGCCGATCGGGCTCTGCTCGAAGACCTGCCGGAAGCGGAGCTCGGCGGCTTCGCTCTCGGACCTGGCCCGGTATTCCGCGCTGATGTCGCTCTTGACGATGATCAGCGCCGGCCCGTAGACGGCGTCATCGATCAGGATGGCGTTGGAACGGCACCAGATGATCGAACCGTCCCGGCAGAGGGAGCGATTCTCATAATTGGCGGAGCCACGGTCGGCGAGCTCCCACCCGATCCGTTCCCGGCGATGGGTTTCCTCGTCCGTGAGGTCGTCCGGCATCAGCGCGTCGATCGAGCTCCCGATCAGCTCACCGCGCTCGTAGCCGTGCATCCGATCGAATTGGGGATTCGACAGCACGATCTTGCCATCTTCGAGACGGGTCACGGCGACCCCCTCGGTCATCGCGGACAGCACGTTCGCCTGCTCGCCGAGCTCGTTGATCGCGGCCTGCCAGTTGCCGTAGTAGCGATGCAGGCGACGGGACGCGTAGGTGACGATGATCGCCAGGGCCGCCACCACGATCAACTCGTCGAGCCCGCGCACCAGGGCGCGGGTGCTCGCATGCTGGGCCCGTTGCGAGAGGCCCTGGCCGATGGCCATGATCAACGGGATCATCGCCACGACCGGGGTCAGGAGCCGGGCCATAGAAGGGCCGGGGCCGGAGGAGAGCAGGAAACCGGCCACCCCCCGGTCCGGGCGCAGGAACAGGAAGCCGAAGGCGAGCCCACACAGGCCGATCGCGCCCGACAGGGAGTATCGCGGCTCACCCAGCGTGAAGAGCACCTGCGCCTGGTACCCCCGGCTGAGCAGCCCGATGAGGAGGGCGACCCCGATCAGGGGGGTGAGCCAGTTGGCCCAGCGGTACCGTGGGGCGTCGCGGTCGAGGGTCAGCAACCCGAACGCGATCAGCGGGGCGACCATCGTCGGAGTCAGCGACGGAACCCGGAAATAGCCTGTGTCCGGCCACGGGATCAACCCCAACCCGAAAGCTTGGTTGAGACCGATTCCGACCCCGGTGATCAGGACGGCGAAGGCCAGGAAGTTGCCGGCGAACCGACGAGCCGGAGAGAGGTTCCGGCTCCTCAGCAGGAGGGTCGCGATCGCCAGGGAGGCCATGACCAGCGATGAGACGAAGGTGATCGACTCCGCCCCGAAGTACGAGCCTTCGAGCCACCGCCAGCCGACCACCGCCCCCAGCGCGGACGAGCCGGCGACGACCAGTCCGATCGCCGCACCTAGCTCCGCGCCCCGATTGGCGACGTACTTCCAGATGCCCAGATAGGTCCCGGGGAAGTCGGGATCGTCCCAGCCCTCGTTCAGCGTTCCGTCCACGGAGATGCGCGACGCGCTCTCGGCCCGCTCCACCATGTGACGACGGAGGTTCTCCCTGCCCTCCGGGTCCTGGATCGTCTCGTTCTGCTTACCTGCGGATTCCAAGCTCTCTTCCCCATTTGAACCCAGATCGATGTTCGGAAACTAGCACCAGAGACGGAACGCGCCGGATCGCCGCCGGAGTCGGTCAGGGCGACCCATGCGATGGTCAGGCCATCGCGGAAGAGATCTCCCGGGCGAGCCGGTCGGCCTCCTCCCATTCCTCGTAGAGGTTGGACACCTTGTCCTTGGCTTCCTGGTGGCGGCGCGTCGCCTTTTCGGTCATCTCCGGCGTGGACCAGGAGGAAGGATCCGCGAGCTCGTCCTCAAGCTTGGCCAGGGCCGCCTCGGCCCTCTCGATCTTGGTTTCGAGGTTGGCGACCTTGCGTCTGGCCCGGGCGGCCTCCTTGCCGGGCGAACCGCCCCGGCGGGCACTGGCCGAGGCTGACTTGGCCGGGCGTGACGCCTGTAGCCGCACCTCGTCCTTCTCATCCCGTTGGCGCTGATACTCCGCCCATCCGGACATGTGATTGGTCAGTTGGCCCTTCTCGCAGACCAGGGTGCGACTGCCGACCGCCTCGAGCAGAGCCCGGTCGTGGGAGATGAGGATCAGCGCGCCCGGAAAGGCGAGCAGGGCATCCTCCAGCGCCTCGCGGCTCTCGATGTCCAGGTGGTTGGTTGGCTCGTCGAGCAGCAGCAGGTTGGCACCGGAGGCGACCAGGATGGCCAGCGACAACCGGCGCTGCTCACCGCCCGAAATGTCGCTCAGCTGCTTGTTGACGTCGTTTCCGGAGAAGAGGAAGAGACCGAGCAGGTCCCTGACCTTCTGCCCGGTGAGGCCGGTCTCCCGGGCCGCCGCTTCCAGCACGGTGCCGTCGCCGGCGGCTGTCTCCGCGTGCTGCGAGAGATATCCGACCTTGGCGTTGTGGCCCAGTCGGACCGATCCCGCCGCCGGCTTGCGTTCCCCGGCGAGGGTCGCCATGAGGGTGGTCTTGCCGGCGCCGTTCGGCCCGACGAGGACGACGTGCTCATCCCTTTCGAGGATCAGGTTGCCTTCCTCGATCAGGGTCCTGCCGGGCACCTCGACCTTGCCGTTGACCAGTTTGAGGACGACTCGGCTGGCTCGTTCCGGCTGGACGAAGGAGAACTCCATGCGGCGGTTGTCCGCGGGATCCCGTGAGACAGATTTCGACTTGACCTTGTCGATCTGCTTGAGCCGGGACTGAGCCTGACGCGCCTTGGTCGCCTTGTACCGGAACCGGTCGACGAACTTCTCCATGCGGTCGATCTCCGCTTCCTGCTTTTCGATCTGCTTGCCGAGAGCGACCTGGCGGGCGGCGTGCTCCTTGCGCCAGGCATGCCAGGGACCGGAGAAGAACCGGGCGCGGCCTGCCTCCAGCTCGAGCACGGAGGTACCGACCGATTCGAGGAACCACCGGTCATGGGCGACCAGGACCACGGCCGCGTCGAGTTCGAGCAGATACTGCTCCAGCCACTCCAAGGTCGGGATGTCGAGGTGGTTGGTCGGCTCGTCGAGCAGCAGGAGATCGGCCCGGGCCGCCAGGGCGCGGGCCAGCGAGGCACGGGTCAGCTCTCCGCCGGAGAAGGTCGAGAGCGGCCGGGAGAACTGTTCGTCGTCGAAACCGAGGCCACGCAGGACGACCAGGACCTCGTCGCGCCAGCGATAGCCGCCCGCGGCCTCGAGCCGCTGCTGGGCGGCCGCGTAGTCGCGCATCGTCTCCTCGTCGTGATCCCCGGAGGACATGGCTTGCTCGAGCCGTCCCAACTCCTTCTCGGTCTCGATCACATCGGCCCGACCGGTGTAGACGTACTCGCCCAGCTCCAGCCCCTGGTCGCGCGGGGGGCGCTGGTCGTGAAGCGAGATCCGCACGCCCTTCTGGAAGGAGACCGAGCCGGAATCGTTCTCGGCTTCGCCGGCGAGGATCCGAAGCAGGGTCGACTTGCCCGCGCCGTTGCGCCCGGAAAGCGTCATCCGGTCGCCTCGCATCAGCTTGAACGAGACTTCGGAGAAGAGCGGGTCGCCACCTAGGTGGATCCCGATTGATGTCGCGGTGACGATGGCCATTGGGGGTGAACAAGTGTGCCAGTTGGAGGCCTTCCCCGGGCCCGGCGTGACGGCCGGTCCGTTTCAGCGCACCGCTCGGAACCGGGCCGGACCGTCCCTTCTGTCAGCATTTCCGCCCTGTGAGCAACGGAACCTTCGATCCCAGCCCCGGACCAGGGCCTCAGTTCGGCCACACCTGGGAAACCCAGATCCCGACGAACGAGCCCGTGCATGGGGTCTCGCCCTACCCGCCGATTGCCGACTACGGGTTCCTCTCCGACGGCGAGGTCTCCGCCCTGGTCGCCCCGAGCGGCAACATCGAGTGGCTCTGCCTGCCGCGCTTCGACTCGCCCTCCGTCTTCGGTTCGATCCTCGACCGCAGCGCCGGCAGCTTCCGGCTCGGCCCAGCCGACATCAACGTGCCTACCGCCCGCCGCTATCTGCCCGGGACCAATGTCCTCGAAACAAGCTGGGGCACCGGCGACGGCTGGATCATCGTCCGCGACGTGCTGCTGATCGGTCCGTGGCATCACGAACGAGATCGCTCCAATACCCATCGTCGCGCCCCCACCGACTACGACGCCGATCACGTCCTGCTGCGCATGGTCCGCTGCGTCCACGGCGAGGTACAGCTGACGCTCGACTGCAAGCCCGTCTTCGACTATGGGCGCAGCCCCGCCCAGTGGGAGTACGCCGGCGACGCGTATCACGAGGGCCTCGCGACCGCCCCGGGCATCGATCTCCAGCTTCGCCTGAAGACGGACCTCAACCTCGGGTTCGAAGGTCCGCGGACGACCGCCCGGACCCTGCTCAAGGAGGGCGACGTCCGGTTCGTCTCGCTTTCCTGGAGCGATCACCCCGGGCCGGACGATTACGACGAAGCCTACGACCGACTCGTCTGGACCGCTCACCACTGGCAGAACTGGCTGGCCCGCGGCACCTTCCCGGACCATCCGTGGCGCTCCTACCTCGAGCGGTCGGCTCTGACCCTCAAGGGGCTCACCTACTCGCCGACCGGCGCCCTGATCGCGGCCGCCACGACGTCCTTGCCGGAGACCCCGAACGGCGAACGCAACTGGGACTACCGCTACTCCTGGATCCGGGATTCGACCTTCACCCTGTGGGGGCTCTACACCCTGGGATTCGACTGGGAGGCCAACGACTTCTTCTACTTCATCGCCGACGTCGCGGCCGACACCGACAAGCTTCAGATCATGTACGGCGTGGCCGGCGAGAAGGAGCTCGACGAGGAGATCCTCCATCACCTCCACGGATACGAAGGAGCTTCGCCGGTCAGGATCGGCAACGGGGCCTACAACCAGCGGCAAAACGACGTGTGGGGCACGGTCCTCGACTCCTTCTACCTCCACACCAAGTCCCGTGACGGGTTGCCGGAGGAGATATGGCCGATCCTCAAGCGGCAGGTGGATGCCGCCCTCGAGCATTGGCGCGAGACGGATCACGGGATGTGGGAGGTTCGCGGGGCGCCCAAGCACTTCACCTCGTCGAAGGTGATGTGTTGGGTCGCCGTGGACCGTGGCGCCCGGTTGGCCCGCCTCCGCGAGGACTTCGCGCTCGCCGAGGAGTGGCAGCTTGCCGCTGACGAGATCCACGCCGACATCTGCGAGAACGCGGTCGACGAGCGCGGCGTCTTCACCCAGCACTACGAGACCGATGCCCTCGACGCCTCCTGCCTGCTGCTGCCGCTGCTGCGGTTCCTGCCGGCCTCCGACCCGCGGATCCGGGACACCGTGCTGGCGATCGCGGACGAATTGACGGTCGACGGGCTCGTCCTCCGCTACCGCACCGACGAGACCGACGACGGCCTCGGCAGCGAGGAAGGCAGCTTCACCATCTGTTCGTTCTGGCTGGTCAGTGCCCTGGTCGAGATCGGCGAGCTGGACAGAGCCCGGCAGCTCTGCGAGCGGCTGCTCGGCTATGCCAGCTCGCTGCAGCTCTACGCGGAGGAGATCGACCCCCGCTCCGGACGCCACCTCGGCAACTTCCCGCAGGCCTTCACCCACCTGGCGCTTATCAACGCGGTCATGCATGTGATCCGGGCCGAGCAGGAGACGACCGAGCACCGCCGCACGGCGAATCCGCCCCGGCCACGCGGCTGACCCCGCGACGCGCCCGACCCGGCGGGATTCTGCGTCCAGGCGACCGCAAAATCCCCTTGACTCACGCCGACTGGTGGTACGTTCGGAGCATGAAACTCCGTGTGCTCGTCTCCATCGTCCTCGCCGTGTCAGCCCTGGGGGGACTGGCCGGCACCGCCACCGCCCAGAAACCGATTCCCGGCATCAAGTCCACCGCCCCGTTCAAGTCCTTGAAGCGTTACGTCAACGTCCTCCAGGGCAAGGTGACCGTGCCGGCCAGCCAAGCCCGCCGGAAGCAGTATCGAAGCAACCTTTCCGCCCGCCGCGCCAAGGCGAACAACAAGGTCAAGCAGCTCTTCAAGCGACGCACGATCCGTATCGCCAAGCAGGATGACAACCAAGAACGTCGCGACATCAAGCGAATCCGGGACGCACAGAAGGCCCAGATCCAGAACCTGCAGAACCAGCTCGCCAACCGCCTTAGCTCCCTGCAGGCCAAGGAGAGCGTGGCGATCGCCCGGATCAACTCGAAGTACGCGCCTCGACTCAATCCGTTGATCAACAAGCGCGCGGCCCTGTTGGCCAAGCTCGCCAAGGCGAAGACCCCGGCCAAGCGTGCCGCGATCCAGACGAAGATCAATCGGACCCAGACCAAGATCGACACCGTCACCGACGCGCGCCAGGACGACATCAACGCGACCTCCTCCCGTTACGACGCCCGCTCCGCCAACGTGAGGAGCCTGTTCAACGCGAAGATCGCCAATGCCCGGTCCAAGGCCAAGCGGCAGATCACCTACCAGAAGAACGAGTGGAAGAAGATCTACCGTGAGCAGCTCGGGGACGCCAAGGAACGGCGCTCGGACGAGTTCCAGCTGATCACCAACCTGCGTGATCGCGGAGCTGGCTTCATCGACCGGATGCCGCCGGTCGGCCAGTAGCCGAACCGTCCCTACCAGCTGTGAGAAGACCCGCCCCGGCGGGTCTTCTCTTTGGTCCCGGGCGGATGCCCAGAGGTTGCCGGCGCCGACCGGCCCGGAACGGTTTGTTGACCAAGTCAGTGTGAGTGATCGGCCTGGTCGCCAATCCGGCTATCCTGCCGCCGTGGCCACCAGCCCGGCCACCCGTCCGGCCCCGCGTCCCGCGGCGCCTGAACACTCCCTCTCACCTTGAGCCCCGAAGCCTGGATAACCGCGGCGGTCATCGTCGCCATGCTGGTCTCGCTTGCGACCGACCTGATGCCGCCTGCCGCGACGGTGCTGACGGCGACGGTCACGTTGCTAGTCCTCGGCGTCATCGACGAGCCCCAGGCCCTCTCCGGGTTCTCCAACGCCGCCCCGCTGACGGTGGCGGCGCTATACGTGCTCGCCTACGCCGCCGACAAGACCGGCCTCCTCGGCCCGATGGTCAACCGGATGCTGGGCAAGGAGGGGAAGGTCACGCCGCTGTCCCTGGCCCGCCTGACGGTGCCGACCGCCGGGGTTTCCGCATTCATCAACAACACGCCCCTGGTGGCGATGCTGATCGGCCAGGTGACTTCCTGGTGCGACCAGCGTGGGGTCTCGCCCTCCAAGCTGCTCCTGCCGATCTCCTACGCCGCCCTGATGGGCGGGACCCTGACGGTGATCGGCACGTCGACCAACCTGGTCGCGTCCGGCCTCCTCCAGAACTCGGGCGACGACCCGATCGGCATGTTCGAGATCACCAAGGTCAGTTTCATCTCGGTCATCCTCGGCATGCTGGTGCTGACCTTCATCAGCACCCGCCTGATCCCGGAGCGGCGGGCGGCGAGCCAGGAGTTCGGCGACGAGATGCGCGAGTTCACCGTCCAGATGGAGGTGGTCGCGGGCGGCCCGATGGACGACACGACGATCGCCGACGCCGGCCTGCGCAACCTTAAGGGGGTCTTCCTGGTGGAGATCCAGCGTGACGGGGTCGTACTGCCGGCCGTCTCCCCCAGCCGCCGACTCTCCGGCGGCGACCGGCTGACCTTCGCCGGCGACTCGGACTCCGTCGTCGCCTTCCAGCGCACCGCGGGGCTCACCTCGGCGGAGACCCAGCACATGATGGAGATCGACAGCCCCCAGCACACCTTCTACGAAGCGGTCATCGGGGCCGACTCCCGCCTGGCCGGGCAGACCCTCGCCGACGTCGAGTTCCGTGGCCGCTACCAGGCCGCCGTGGTCGCCGTCCACCGTTCCGGCGAACGGATCGACCGGGGGCTCGGGCATCTCGAGCTCCGCCCCGGCGACACCCTGCTGATGCTGGCCGGCCCGGACTTCAAGCTTCGCTCCCGCCGGGGCCGGGACTTCCTCCTCGTCTCCCGTCTGGGCGGCCCGCCGCCTTCGGCCACCAAGCGCGCCCCGCTGGTCGGGTTGCTGGCCCTCGCGGTGATCGCCCTGGCGGCTCTCGAGATCGTTCCCATCCTCCAGGGAGCGTTGATCGCGACCGGCATCTTGATCGCCACCAAGACGATCAGCTTCTCCGAGGCCGGGGACGCCATCGACTTCAGCGTCATCCTCCTGATCGCCGCCGCCTTCGGGATCGGCGAGGCGA
>JBEBXB010000028.1:0-14146 GCA_040391885.1 Conexibacter woesei
GCCGTCAGGAAGCGTCCATGATCATTTCTGTGACACTCAACGCCGCGATCGACCGCACTGTCGCGGTGCCCAACTTCCAACTCGGGCGCCGCCACCGTTCGGTGGAGACCCGGACCGCCCCCGGCGGCAAGGGGATCAACGTCGCCCGGGCATTGCGACTCCTCGGTCGGCCGGTGATCGCCACCGGACTCGTCGGCGGCGGCAACGGCGATCGCGTGATCAAGCAGCTCGCGGAGGAATCCCTGCTCACCGATTTCATCCGGATCGCGGAAGAGACCCGGTTCAACCTGGCGATGGTCGATCCGACCTCCGGCGAACAGACCGAGATCAACGAGCGTGGCCCCGTGGTCAGCGCGGAGGAGCTCGACACGTTCGTCGAGCGAATCGAGTATCTCGCCGGCGGCGCTTCCCTCTTCGTCTTGGCGGGTTCGCTGCCGCAGGGCATCGACGTCGAGTTCTACGCCCGCCTGGTCAGCACCATGAAGGGCCTCGGTATCCCCGTCCTGCTGGACACGGAAGGCGAGGCGATGCTGGCCGGGATGCGGGCGGGACCGAACATGGTCACGCCGAACAAGCTGGAGGCGGAGGAGCTGGTCGGACGGGAGTTCGAGACCGGCGAAGAGCTCACGGGTGTGTTGGCGGAGCTGGTGGACCTCGGTCCGGCCGAAGCGACCGTGACCCTTCCGGACGGCTGCGTGGCAGTGGTCGGCGAAGGTCCCCTGCGGCGGATGGTCGAGGTCACGATCGAGCCGCTCGACCCGATCTCCACGGTCGGTTCGGGCGACGCTTTCCTCGCCGGCTACGCGGCGGCTCTCCACGACGGCAAGTCGCCTGAGGACTGCCTGGCGTATGCCGTGGCATGCGGCGCCGAGTCGACTCAGCACCTCGGGGCCGGCCGTCTCGACAGGGGCCGGGCCGAGAGCTTGCTCGACTCCGTCGAGGTGCGCCAGATCGAAGCTCCGGCCGAGGTCTGACTCACCTTCGCGGCCGGGTCGCGTACGGCCGACGGCAAAGCCTGACTAGAATCGTCCGATGGGCTCCATACAGTGCCCCTTTCAACCGCAGCCCAGGAGGACCTAATTGGAAATTGAGATCGGCCGAGGCAAGAAGGGTCGACGCGCTTACGGGTTCGACGATGTGGCGATCGTGCCTTCCCGTCGTACCCGCGACCCCGACGACATCGACATCAGCTGGACGCTTGGGCCCTATCGGTTCGACCTCCCCCTGCTCGCTTCCGCCATGGACGGTGTGGTCAGCCCGGAGACGGCCGTTCTCACCCACAAGCTGGGTGGCCTGGGAGTCCTCAACCTTGAAGGGATCTGGACCCGGTTCGAGGACGCCGAAGATCAGCTGGAGATGATCTCGAAGGCGCCGAAGGCCGAGGCCACGGCCCTGATGCAGAAGATTTACGAGACTCCGGTCAAGCCGGAGTTGATCGCCCAGCGCGTCACCGAGATCAAGGAAGCCGGTGCGGTGGTCTGCGGGTCGCTCACGCCGCAGTCGGTCCAGCAGTACTACGAGGTCGCGGTTGAAGCCGGTCTCGACATCCTGGTCATCCAGGGAACGGTGATCTCCGCCGAGCACGTCTCGACCACGGTCGAGCCGCTCAACCTGAAGGAGTTCATCGCCGAGGTTCCGGTCCCGACCGTCGTCGGTGGCTGCGCCTCATACTCGACCGGCCTTCACCTGATGCGGACCGGCGCGGTCGGCGTCCTCGTCGGTGTCGGCCCCGGCGCCGCCTGCACCACCCGCGGCGTGCTCGGCATCGGCGTTCCGCAGGCGACTGCGATCGCGGACGTCGCGGCAGCCCGCTCGCAGCACATGCTGGAGACGGGTGAATACGTGAACGTGATCGGTGACGGCGGCATGCGCACCGGTGGCGACATCTCCAAGGCGATCGCCTGCGGCGCCGACGCCGTGATGATCGGCTCGCCCCTGGCTCGCGCCAAGGAAGCCCCCGGCCGCGGCTACCACTGGGGCATGGCCACCTTCCATTCCTCGCTGCCGCGCGGAACCCGGGTGACCACCGTCCAGGACGGCACCATGGAGGAGATCCTCCTCGGCCCGGCTCACGAGAACGACGGCACCTTCAACCTGATGGGCGCGCTGCGGACCTCGATGGCCACCACCGGCTACGAGGACATCCGCTCCTTCCAGAGGGCCGAGGTCATGGTCGCTCCCGCTCTCATGAGCGAAGGCAAGAAGCTTCAGAACGAGCAGGCCGTCGGCATGGGATCCAGCGCTCGCGCTGCCGTCTCCGCCGGTGTCGGAGTCGCTGACGACTGATGCAGGCCGCCACAGCTGAGGAAGTGCTGGTCCTCGATTTCGGGGGCCAGTACTCCCAGCTCATCGCACGCCGCATCCGAGAGTGCGGCGTCTTCGCCGAACTGATGCCGGCGTCCACGTCCCTGGAGACGATTCGGGAGAGGCAGCCCAAGGCTGTCGTGGTTTCCGGCGGCCCGGCTTCGGTCCACGATCCGGAGGCTCCGGCCTTCCCGGATCACCTGATCGGGCTCGACATTCCGGTGCTCGGCATCTGTTACGGCATGCAGGCGATGGCCAAGGCGATGGGCGGCCGCGTGGAGGTCGCCGAGTCCGGTGAGTTCGGCCGGACCGACCTTCACGTGACCGGCGATGGCGGCATCCTCCTCGGCGGGCTGCCGGACGAGCAGACCTGCTGGATGAGCCACCGCGACGCCGTCTACGAAGCACCGGAGGGATTCACGCCGATCGCTTCGACCCCGGGCTCGCCCGTGGCCGCCCTGGAGGCGAAAGAGCTCGGCATGTACGGCATCCAGTTCCATCCCGAAGTGGTTCACACCCCCTTCGGTACCGAGGTGCTCAACCGCTTCCTCCGTGAAGTCGCCGGTTGTACCGGCCAGTGGAGCGCCGCCTCGATCGTCACCGAGCAGATCGCGGCGATCCGTGAACAGGTCGGCGAAGGCAAGGCCATCTGCGGTCTTTCCGGCGGGGTCGATTCGTCGGTGGCGGCGAAGCTCGTCCACGAGGCCATCGGTGATCGTCTGACCTGCGTATTCGTCGATCACGGCCTGATGCGGATGAACGAAGCCGAGCAGGTGGTCGAAGACTTCCAGCATTTCGGGATCCCGCTGGTCCACGTCGACGCCGAGGAACGGTTCCTCGGCCGGCTGGCCGGCGTGACCGACCCCGAGACGAAGCGCAAGATCATCGGCGAGGAGTTCATCCGGGTCTTCGAAGAGGAGGCCGCCCGGATCGAGGGCGCCGACTTCCTCGTTCAAGGCACCCTTTACTCAGACGTGATCGAGTCCGGCGGGTCCGACCATGCCGCCACGATCAAGTCGCACCACAACGTCGGCGGGCTGCCGGACGACCTCCAGTTCGATCTGGTCGAGCCCCTGCGCATGCTCTTCAAGGACGAGGTCCGGGCGGTCGGCACCGAGCTCGAGCTGCCGGATCGCATGGTCTGGCGCCAGCCCTTCCCGGGGCCTGGGCTCGGCATCCGGATCGTCGGCGGCGAAGTCAACAAGGAGCGGCTCGACATCCTCCGGGCGGCCGATCAGATCCTGCACGAAGAGGTCGGCGGCGCCAACCTCTACCGTGAGCTCTGGCAGTTCTTCTGCGTCCTCCCGGTGATCCGCTCGGTAGGGGTCCAGGGCGACGGCCGCACCTACGCCTATCCGATCATCATCCGGGCGGTCACCTCGACCGACGCGATGACGGCGGACTGGGCACGGCTCCCGTACGAGGTCCTCGAGAAGGTCTCCAGCCGCATCATCAACGAGGTGGCCGGTGTCAACCGCGTCGCCTACGACATCACCTCGAAGCCTCCCGGCACCATCGAGTGGGAATAGCCCCCCCCAGGGGCCTCCGGGACGACGCTGACTGCGTCAGTACCGCCGGAAACGACGGCTCACGTGCGTGGGCACTATCACCACCGTTTCCGGCGGAAATCCTTGTCAGCCTCGCCCCGGAGGCCACTGGGCTGCCGCTTTGAGGGGCGTGGGGGAATCGAGCGCGGAAACCCCCGCCGGTGGGAGTTTCCGCGCGCAGTTCGGGAGTGGAGAGCCCGGGCTAGAAGGCCTCTTCGGGCAGCTCCATCACGTCGTTCTCGATCGCCTCGATCGCCGTCCTGGTCGCTTCGAGGTTCGGCAGCATGTTCCGGGCGAAGAACTTCGCCGCGGTGACCTTGCCCTCGTAGAACGCCTTGTCCTTGCCGGACGCGCCGTTCTCGAGCGCGGCCGCGGCGACCTCGGCGTGGCGGATCAGCAGCCAGCCGAGCATCAGGTCGCCCGAGGCCTTCAGGAACGGGACCGAGGCGAGCCCGACCTTGTAGATGCTCTTGGGGTCCTCCTGAGAGCCCATCAGGAAGCCCATCATCGTGCCGAGCATCGACTTGAGGTTCTCGACAGCCTCGGCGAGCCGGGCGCGCTCCTGCTCCAGGCCGCCGCCTTCGCCGTCGATCTGGACCTGCATCTTCTCGAGCAGGTGATTCAGCGACTTGCTCTCGTCCCGCACGATCTTGCGGAAGAAGAAGTCCTGGGCCTGGATCGCGGTCGTGCCTTCGTACAGGCTGTCGATCTTCGCGTCGCGGATGTACTGCTCGATCGGGTAGTCCTGCAGGAAGCCGGAGCCGCCGAAGGTCTGGAGCGATTCGGTCAGGACTTCATAGGCCCGCTCGGAACCGACGCCCTTGACCAGCGGCAGCAGGAAGTCGTTGATCCGCTTGCCGAAGTCCCCGTCGATGCCCTGGGTGGCCTCGGTGGCGACCGGGTCGTGATGGAGCGCGGTGAACAGGTAGAGCGCCCGGAGACCCTCGGCGTAGGCCTTCTGGGTCATCAACGACCGGCGGACGTCCGGATGGTGGATGACGGTGACGCGCGGAGCCGTCTTGTCCATGATCTGCGTGAGGTCCGCGCTCTGGACCCGCTCCTTGGCGTACTCGAGCGCGTTGAGGTAGCCGGTGGAGAGGGTGGCGATCGCCTTGGTGCCGACCATCATCCGGGCGAACTCGATCACGTCGAACATCTGGCGGATGCCCTGGTGGACGTCGCCGACCAGGTAGCCGACCGCCGGGGTGTCGCCGCCGCCGAACGCCATGTCGCAGGTGGCCGAGGCCTTGATGCCCATCTTGTGCTCGATGCTGGTCACGTAGGCGCCGTTGCGCTCACCGATGTCGCCCGTCTCGGGATCGAAGTGGAACTTCGGCACGAGGAAGAGGCTGAGCCCCTTGGTGCCGGGTCCGGCCCCTTCCGGGCGGGCGAGGACGTAGTGGAAGATGTTCTCGAACAGGTCGTCAGAGTCGCCGGAGGTGATGAAGCGCTTCTCGCCCTCGATGTGCCAGGTGCCATCGGCCTGCTCGGTCGCCTTGGTGCGCCCCGCGCCGACGTCGGAGCCGGCTTCCGGCTCGGTCAGCACCATGGTTGCGCCCCAGTCGCGGTCTACGGCCAACTGCGCCCAGTGCCGCTGCTGCTCGTTGCCGTTCTTGTAGAGCAGGTCGGCGAAGGCGGGGCCGGCCAGGTAGAAGAAGCCCGCGGGGAGCGCTCCGACCATGAACTCGTTGATGGCCCAGGTGACGGTGGCCGGCGCGGGGACGCCGCCGATGTCCTCGCCGAGGCCGAGGCGGGTCCAGCCGCCCTCGGTCCAGGCGTTGACCGAATCCTTGAGGGCCTGCGGGAGCGTGACCACGTGGGTGTCGGGGTCGAAGGTCGGCGGGACGCGGTCGCTGCTCTCGAAGGCTTCCGCGACCGGGCCCTCGGCCAGCTTCGAGGCTTCCTCGAGCATGACCCGGACCGTCTCCGAATCGAGGCCTTCGAATGCCCCTGTCTTCAGTACTTCATCGGTGTCGAGCACCTCGAAGAGGTTGAACTCGATGTCCCGCACGTTGCTCTTGTAATGACCCACTGATTCTCCCGTTTGGTTTGAGTGCGCTGCTGGCACGGGAGGATCTCACGAACGGGAGGATCAGGAGTCGCAGGCCTGGCAGTGACCGCGGAGGGTTACCTCGTGTGTCTCGATCTTGAAGCCGGCGCGGCGCACCGCGTGGATGGCCTGCTCGAGCTCTTCGTCCTCGAACGGCTCGACCAGGCCGCAGTCGTCGCAGACGATGTGGTGATGGTGGTGGCCGGAGGGGTCGACCTTCTCGTAGCCGAGCGCGGTGCCGCCGAGATCGACCTTCTGGATCAGGCCGAGCTGCTCCAGCTGTTCGATCGCTCGGTAGACGGTGGCCCGGCCGATCCGGGGGAGGCGGTCGTCCATGTCCAGCGCCGTGATCGCACAGTCCTGGGCGGCGAGGAGGTCGATCACCTGCTGGCGCGGTGAGCTGCGCCGAAGGCCCGCTTCGGCGATCCGGTCCGCCGCGAACCCCGACCAGTCCGCGACGGGGGCTTCGTGGGTGGTTGCCGGAGATTCACTCATTGATCCAGGGTAGCCAGACCGATCGGCCGGTGGCCGGAGGTCGCGGGTAAACGCCGGCGAAGGAAGGCGAACGCGGCGCAGGCGAGGTAGGCCACCACGAGGCAGGCGACGACCGAGGCGCCGGCAGCGGTCTTCACGTAGAACGAAAGGTAGATCCCGGCAACGCCGGAGGAGACGGCGATCGCGACGCTCAAGCCGATCATGGTGGCGAAGCGGTCGGTCAAGTGGCGGGCAGCTGCCGCCGGCCCGACCAGCACCGCCGCGACCAGGAGGTTGCCGAGTCCTTGGACCGCCACAAGGATCGTCACCGCGACGAGGCAGAGGAGCATCGTCGTGACCAGTCCGCGGGAGAGACCGAGCGCCCGGCCGAACTCCGCGTCGAATCCGATCGCGAGAAACCGATCGTGGAAGAGCCAAAGCACCCCGATGACTGCGAGCGCGACCACGCCGGCGATGACGAGGTCCGAATCGGCGGTTCCGAGTAGATCGCCGAAGAGGAGCTCCTGGATCCCGGGTGGGCTCTGCGGGGAAAGGGCGAGGAGCACGCCGAGTCCGAACAGGGAGGTGACCACGACCGCGATCGCCGTGTCGGCGGTGTCGGTCGCGATCCGCCCGGCCACGGCGATAAGGACCGCGGCCACGATGATTCCGACAGCTCCGCCGAGCAGGATCGGCACCCCGAGCAGCGCGGCTCCGACGAGCCCAGGGAAGAGTCCGTGGGCCAGCGACTCGGCGCTGTAGGAGATCTCATAGAGGACGACCCAGCACCCGACCGCCCCGCTGACGGCGCCGAGGATCGCGATCTCGATCACCGCGCGGAGCGTCGTGCCGTGCGACAGAGGCTCGGTGAGCCACTCGATCACCGGTGCTCCCCGTGGTCGTGGTGGTGGGCGGGCAGGACCCCGAGCTCGGGCTGGCCCGGAATCTCGACGATGTGACCGCCGTAGGTGGCCTCCAGGACCGGTTTGCTGAGTGACTCCGCCGGATCTCCGAACGAAACCTGCTTGTGGTTCAGGCAGAGCACGAGATCCCACCGCTCGGCCTGCTCGACCTCGTGGGTCGCGATCATCACCGTCCGTCCGGCGCCAGCGAGCCTGTCGATCAGTTCCTCGAGCAGAGCCTCGTTCTTCGAATCGAGCCCGGTGAAGGGCTCGTCGAGCAACAGCAACTCGGCGTCTGCGGTCAGTGCCCGGGCGATCAACACCCGCTGTCGTTGGCCGCCGGAGAGCTCACCGAATCGGGTTTTCTCCCGATCAGCCAGATCCACCTCGGCCAGGGCTTCCCGGGCGCGGGCCCGCTCGGCCTTGCCGGGACGCTTCCACCAGGGGAGGCTCGCCAGCGACCCCATCGTCGCCACGTCGAGGGCCGACACGGGATAGTCGAGCCGCGACCGGTCAGTCTGGGCGACGGTGGCACTGCTCACCTTGACCTCGAGCCGCCCCGAGAGCGGCGACAGCTCCCCGAGCAGGGCCCGGAAAAGAGTGGTCTTGCCGCCGCCGTTGGGGCCGAGCAGACCGACACGGCGGCCCGCCGGGATCGCGAACTCGAGCCCGCTCAGGGCGGGGACGCCCCCGTAGCCGAGGCTCACATGTGCGGCTTCGACCACCGACTCGGCATCGGGATCGGGCGTGGTTCCTGCGAACCCGGGGTCATCCATTGCCGAAGTCGCAGCCCTTCTCGTCGCCGCTCATGCCCAACACGACGCTGTCGGCATTCGTCTGCATCATCTTTATCCAGGTTTCCCCGTCCGAGCCTTCCGGGCCAAGGGTATCGCCGTAGAGAGTGTGATCGGTGCTCGCGCCGGTGTCGCGGGCCAACGCCTTCGCGAGCTTGGGAGAGACCGAGCTCTCCGGGAATACGGCCTTCACGTTCTCGTCGCGGATGGTCCGCTCGAGGTCGGCCAGATCCCCGGCGGAGGGTTGGGCCTGAGTGGTCAGGGCCGGAATCACGGTGCCCACGGTCTCGATGCCGAAGCGGTTCGTGAAGTAGCCGAAGGCGTCGTGGTCGGTGACGATCTTGCGCTCGTCTCGGGGGACCGCCCGGACACAGGCCTTGATCTCCCGCTTCAGGGCGTCGACCCGGGTGCGGTAGGCGTCGGCGTTCTCCTGGAAGTGGGCGGCGTCCTCGGGGGCGGCCGCGCTCAGTGCTTCCTCGATCTCCCCGATCGCGGCGGCGACATTGACCGGATCGTGCCACCAGTGGGGGTCGATCTCTTCGCCTTCGTGGTCGTGATCGGACCCGTCCCCTTGACCGTGGTCCTCACCGTGGTCGTCGGCGTGAGCTTCGTGGTCGTGGTCCTCGCCTTCGTGGTCGTGGTCGCCGCCGTGGAGCTCGACCGGCAGGTGGCTGGAGAGATCGACCACTTCGGCGTCGCTCCCGCTGTCGGTGATCAGCTGGTCGGCCCACTCGTCCAGATGACCGCCGCTGCGGAAGACCAGCCGGGCATCGGCGACCGACTGGACGTCAGATGGCCGCGGCTCGTACTCGTGGGGATCGGTGTTCGGCTGGAGGATCCGGGTCAAGTCGATCCGGTCCCCGCCGACCTCCGAGACGAAGTCGGCCACCTGCGTGGTGGTCGCGGCGACCTTCAGCTCCGAGCCGGTGTCGTCGCCGGAGCTGCCGCAGCCTGCGGCGAACCCGCCGAGGGCCACGAGCGCGAGCGCCGCGACCAGGAGCCGGCGGGCACGGGGGCCGGATGCGGCCCGGAGCTTGTGGACGGTCGCGGCCAGGGCGAAGACCACGCCCGCCACGACCGCGATCGTCGCGCCGGGAGGGGCGTTGGTCTTGACCGAGAGCCAAAGGCCGAGGGTGCCTTCGAGGGCGACGAGAGCAACCGAGCCGGCCTGGAGGGTGGAGACCCTGCCGGTGAAGAGGCGGACCGTCGCCGCGGGGATGACCATCAAGGCCGCGACGAGCAGGGCGCCGACGGCGCTGAGGGCCGCGACGACCGTGAAGGCGACGGCCGCCATCAGGGCGAGGTCGAACAGCCCCGACCCGGAGCCCAGGCTGTTGGCCGAGGACTCGTCGAAGCCCTTGGCGAGCCAGCGGTGGGAGAGGAGACCCACCGCCAGCACGGACACCACGGCGGCGGCCGCCGCAAGCCACAGGTCGGTCGAGTCGATCGCCAGAAGGGAGCCAAACAGCAGGGTGTCGACATTGGCGCCCGAGCCGAAGACGTCGCTCGCGAGAATCACGCCGCCGGCCATGCAGGCGACGAGCACCATCGCGGTGACGCTGTCCGTGGTGGCCCGTCGAGAGCGGTTCAGGGCCCCGGAGAGCAGCGTGAAGACCCCGGCCATCCCGAAGGCGCCCGCAGCGGCGGGGAACCCGATGCCGTCGGCGACGACGAGGCCGGGGAACGAGGCCGTGCCGATCGCATGGGAATAGAAGGCGAGGCCTCGCAGGACGAGCCACGAGCCGATCAGGCCGGCGGCGACGGCGAGGAGCAGGATTTCGATGAGTCCTTCCCGGACGTACGGGAGGGTGAACGGGTCTAGCAACGCGGGGTCTCCGAATCTGAAGTGGACGGACCGGGAGACTTATATCAGATTGAGAATCAGTCTCACTAAGTGACCAATCAGATCGACTTTCTGTTACTAATGAGATTCAATCTCAGTAAATAGAAGCGACCAAGGAATCGAGGATCGACATGGTGAACGGCTCATCGGACCGGGCAGGCATGAATGCCGGAGGCGGCACCTCGCCAGGGGGACGACGGTTGCCCGTCACGGTGCTCTCGGGATTTCTCGGGGCGGGAAAGACGACCCTGCTCGAGCACATGCTCGCCAACCGGGAAGGGGTGAAGGTGGCGGTGATCGTCAACGACATGAGCGAGGTGAACGTCGACGCGGAGCTCCTCCGCACCGGGGAGGCGTCGATCGACCGGGTGGAAGAGCGGATGATCGAAATGAGCAACGGGTGCATCTGCTGCACCTTGCGCGAGGACCTCTTGGTCGAGGTAGCGGCCCTGGCCAGCTCGGGTCGGTTCGATCATCTCCTGATCGAATCCACCGGGATCTCCGAGCCGATGCCGGTGGCCGAGACCTTCACCTTCGCCGACGAGCAGGGCAGGTCCCTCTCGGATGTGGCGAAGCTGGACACGATGGTGACCGTCGTCGACGCCTCGACCTTCCTGGACGACTGTGGCACCGTCGAGAACCTTCGCGATCGCGGCGAAGCGCTCTCGGACGAGGACGAGCGGACCATCGTCGATCTGCTCGTCGACCAGGTCGAGTTCGCAAACGTCGTGGTCGTAAACAAGGCTGACCTGGCGAGCTCGTCGACGCTGGCCCGGGTCGAAGAGACCGTCTTCTCCCTGAACCCCGCGGCCAAGGTCGTGCGGGCGGTCCGGGGGGAGGTCCCCATGGGCACGGTCTTCGGGACCGGACTGTTCGACCTGGAAGAGGCGGCATCCGCTCCCGGCTGGTTGGCGACCCTGAGGGGCGAGGAGATACCGGAGACCGAGGAGTACGGGATATCCAGCTTCATGTACTCACGGCGGCGTCCCTTCCATCCCGCACGGCTGTGGCGGGAGCTGGAATCGGCCTGGCCGGAGGTCATTCGCGCGAAGGGCTTCTTCTGGGTCGCCTCCCGTCACAACCTGGTCGGCGAGTGGTCCCAGGCAGGCCGGGTCCTGAGCGTCGGCCCGGTGGGACTGTGGTGGGCCGCCCTGGATCAGAGCGAGATCGACGAGAACCGGGAGCTGTTCGAACAGTCCGCACGGGCCGCCTGGGAGGGGGAGTTCGGTGACCGGAGGCAGGAGATCGCCTTCATAGGCGCGGCGATGGATCGCTCCCTGATCGAATCCCGCCTCGACGCCTGCCTACTCACCGATGAAGAGATGGCGATGGGACCGCTCGGCTGGATGGGGCTGCCCGATCCCTTGCCGAGGTGGGTCCCCGCTCACCGCGACCGGGAGGCGGCCTGAATCCACCGAGGCCCGGAGCGGGCCGCAGGCCCCGAAATGCAACATCACCGCCGACTGCGGGTGGAATAGTCCCCGCCGGTGAGTCGGCACGACTTCAATCCGAGGATGTGGTTCAACGGCGCGGTCGTCGCGGTCGCGATCGTGACGCTCGTCGCCGTTGCCCTGCTCTGGCCCGGAGGTGGGGAGGGGTCGGACCTCCAGTTCGGAAATAGGACCGAGTCCGAGCAGGGACGGATCGAGAAGGTCGAGTTGACCGACTGCAAGGTGCCGATCGAGAACGTCGTCTGCCGGGAGGCGTCGATTCGGATCGAGTCGGGCGAGGAGGAAGGGAACCTGGTTCCGGTCGACTTGACCAGCCACTCGCAGGACACCGTCTTCGGGGTCGGGGATCGGGTCAAGGTGGCCTCGATGAGCGCCGTCGGTGGCGAACCCGTCTACTCGATCATCGATTTCGAGCGCAAGCAGCCTCTGATCCTGCTGGCCGTGGCCTTTGCCCTGCTGGTCGTCTTCTTCGGGCGGTGGCGGGGCGCGATGTCGCTGGCGGGGCTGGCGGTCAGCCTGGCGATCGTCATGTTCTTCATCGTCCCGGCGATCCTGGATCACAAGCCTCCTTTGGCGGTCGCGCTGGCCGGATCGATGGCAGTGATGCTGGTCACGATCTCACTTGCCCACGGGGTGGGGCCGAAGAGCATCGCGGCGATCCTCGGCACGACGTTCAGCCTCCTGCTCGTCGGGGTGCTCGCGGTGATCTTCACCCAGGCGGCCAACTTGACCGGGTTCAGCTCCGAGGAGGCCAGTCTGCTCTCGGCGGGTGATTCAGGGATCTCGATCAGCGGGCTGGTCGTCGCGGGGATAATCATCGGCGCCCTCGGCGTGCTCGACGACGTCACGATCAGCCAGGCGTCGACCGTGCTGGCACTGCGGGCGGCGAACCCCGGTCAGAGCGTCGGGCAGCTTTACAGGCGGGCGATCGACGTCGGACGCGACCACGTCAGCGCAACGGTCAACACGCTCGTCCTCGCCTATGTCGGATCGTCGCTTCCGGTGCTGCTCATCCTCGGGTCGGGCCAGTTCGGCATCGGCGGAGCGATCAACATGGAGATCGTGGCCAAAGAGGTGGTGGCGACCCTGGTCGGCTCGATCGGTCTGATCGCCGCGGTTCCCTTCACCACGATCCTGGCGGCCCTGCTGGCCCGCACCCTCAGTCGCGGCGAACTGGCGGATGCGTCCTCACGCGGGCATCATCACTGATGCCCGGCGAACCGGACGGTCGGCAAATCGGTCAGGGCTGAAGGCCGGCGGCGAGGACGCCGCAGGTGAGCAGCGCCGCGGTCGCGAGCTTCATGCGACCGGCGGTCATCCAGGCGGGCTGGTGGACCTTCAGCCAGGCACGGATACCGGTCGCCGATGCGGCGGCGACCACGGAAGCTCCGGCTACGCATTGCATGCACATGGTTCGAGCCTACCTGGTGGCCCGGGGCCGGATCAGCTGTAGCGATCCCACCGCTTGAGTGCGGCGGTGGGGTCCGTGAAGGTGCCGCCCTGATACCAGCCGGGGCCGCTCCACTCTTCGAAATGGAGGTGGCAAGCGGAGCTGCGGCCGGTGGTGCCGACTCGGCCGATGACCTGGCCTGTCTTCACCTTGGCCCCGACCTTGAACTTCGACCGTGCCGGCAAATGCATGTAGACGTGGCTCTTGCCGCCGTTGCTCGTCGTGTTGATGACCAGGTAGTTGCCGGCCCCGCCCGCCTGGTAGGCGTTGTAATAGACGGTTCCGGCCCGGGCTGCCCGAACCGGCAGGCCGCACTTGGCGAGGATGTCCACGCCCTGGTGGCCGCGACCGGCCCCCGGGCTGTCGCCGTAAGTGTGGGGGCCCTTGACCGGGAAGATGAAACGGAAGATCTTGAAGCCGAAGGGGTCGGTCGCCTTGGTTGAGGTCCTCGCCCTGGTGCGCTTCTTCTTCAGGTTGTTGGAGAGAGCGGCTGTGGATCCGTCCAGGGTCCGGATCACGAATCGGTACGTGCCGTTCGGGGCCAGCTTGCCGCCGGTGACCTTGCCGGCCCAGGCGATCGACTGGGACGACCCGGTCTCGACCCCGCTGCGGAAGAAGCTGCGGACGACGACGCCCTTGCCGTTGACCACGTCCACACGGAGATCCGCCGTCGCCTGGCCGCTGGCGACGATGAACTTCAGCTTCGGCTTCTGCTTGCCGAAAAGAAAAGCCTTGGCCGGGGTGGTGGAAGCGTCCGTCACCCTGACCTTCCCGCCGACCCGGATCGCGGGACCGACGGTGAGCGCGGTGGGAGAGAGGTTGGACTTAGAGCCGCCGGTGCCCACGACCCGGACCTTGCCGGTGACCGCACCCTGGGGAACCGTGACCACGACCTGAGTAGAAGTGACCGAGTCGGGCTTGGCCCTCACTCTTCCCTTGGCGCCGACGAAGCTGACGAACTCGACCGAGTCGAGCGACTTGCCGGATACCTGGACCGAGCCCCCGGGGGAGCTGGTCCGAATCTTGGAGCAGCCGGTGAGGCAGATAACGTCGGTGAGCTGCGGAACGTCGGGGATCAACATGCCTCCACTGGGGCTGACCGACACGCGCGAGACGCCCGCCTCAGCTGAGTCCGAAGCGGCGGTGGCTTGACCGTCAGCGGCAGCGGCCGCGGACAGCGGAGCGTCGGCGGGAATGGTGGAGGCACCGGCGAGGGCCGGGCTCAGGCAGCACAAGATGGCCGCAACGGCGACCAGTGAGAGAGGATTTCGGTTACTCGTTCTCAACGCTCTTTCCAGGCGCCTGCGGAGTTAGCTGGCGGGCTCGCGCTG
>JBEBXB010000029.1:0-13968 GCA_040391885.1 Conexibacter woesei
CGGCCGACCGACTCGATCGCGAAGGAGGTGAAGAGGTAGACCATCATCCCGCCGACGATCAGCCCGATCAGGACGTCCGGGCTGGAGAGGTTGAACATCGAGTCGATGTCCACCCCTTGCCCCGCCGCCTTCTGTCCGAGCTCATCCTTGAATGCGGCGAAAAGCACCAGCGCGGCAAGCGCGGCGGAGCCGATCGCGTAGCCCTTCGTCACCGCCTTGGTCGTGTTGCCGACGGCGTCGAGAGGATCGGTCACGGCCCGCACCGACTCCGGGAGGTCGGCCATCTCCGCGATCCCACCGGCGTTGTCGGTGATCGGGCCAAAAGCATCGAGCGCGACGATCAGGCCGGTCAGGGAGAGCTGGGCCATCACCGCCACCCCGATCCCGTAGATGCCGGCGAGCTCGTTGGCACCGAGGATCGCGAGGGCGATCACCAGCGCCGGAGCGGCCGTCGACTGGAGGCCCTGGGCCAACCCCTGGATGATGTTGGTGGCGTGGCCGGTCTGGGAAGCCCGGGCGATCGCCTTCACCGGCCGGAACCGAGTCGAGGTGTAGTAGTCGGTGATCACGAACAACAGCCCGGTCACGGCGATCCCGATCACGGCGCAGAGCCAGAGCTCGCCGGCCGAAGTGCCCGCCAGGGCTGAACCGGGATCGTCGACGCCGTTCGCCAGCGGTTCCTTCATCAGCCATGCGGTCACCGGATAGAAGGCGGCGGCGGAGAGCAGCCCCGAGATCAGCATCCCCCGGTAGAGAGCGCCCTCGACCCGGTCGGTCTTCGTCCGCACCAGGAGGGCGCCGATGATCGAGGCGATGATCGCGACCCCGCCGATCACCAAGGGGAAGATGGCCAACTCGGTCGAGAAGGAGTCCCCGAAGTAGAGGACCCCGAGCAGCATCACGGCCACTGTCGTCACCGCGTAGGTCTCGAAGAGGTCGGCCGCCATGCCTGCGCAGTCGCCGACGTTGTCCCCCACGTTGTCGGCGATCACCGCCGGGTTGCGGGGGTCGTCCTCGGGGATGCCCGCCTCGACCTTGCCGACCAGGTCGGCGCCGACATCGGCCGCCTTGGTGAAAATTCCTCCTCCCAGGCGGGCGAAGACCGAGATCAGCGATCCACCGAAGCCGAGGCCGATCAGGGCGTCGACCGCTTCCTTGTCATTGTCGACCATCCCGGTCGAGGTCAGCAACCCGAAGTAGCCGGCCACCCCGAGCAGGGCCAGCCCGACAACCAGCATCCCGGTGACCGATCCGCCTTTGAAGGCGACGTCCAGGGCCGGCGGCACTCCTCCGCGGGCGGCCTCGGCCACCCGGGTGTTGGCCCTGACCGAGAGGTTCATGCCGATGAATCCGGTGGCGCCGGACAGGGTCCCGCCGATCACGAACCCCAGCGCCGTCTGCCAGTCCTGGATCAGGAGCAGGACGACGACCAGGGGAACCGCCACCGCGGCGATGATCATGTACTGCCGTCGCAGATAGGCCGACGCACCCACCTGGATCGCCCCCGATATCTCCTGCATCCGCTCGTTTCCCGGCGACATCGCCAGGAGGCGACGGGTTACCACCACGCCGTAGACGACCGCCAACCCGGAACAGACGAGAGCGACCACCACTCCATGATCGGTCAGGAACTCGGTCACATGGACACGCTATCCGCACTCCGGCCCGGAATGCGAATGGCGATGCCCGTGAACCTGCGCTGAGAGTGGGTTCTGCGGCTAGCTTCCGGGGGTCCAGAGGCCGGAGCCTCCGGACGGGCGCTGCCCCGACTCTCCGGGGCCAGTGGGGCCGGAAGGGCCGCCGCCCGCGCCAGGGCCGCCGCTGCCCGGGCCGCCACCCGTTCCCGAGCCGCCGGACTGGTCGTCGGTCGGTGCACCGGGAACCTGCCCGCTGCTGCGCTGCGCGTAAAGGAGCTGGATCTGACTGAGCGGCTCACGGATGGCCGCCTCGACCTCGGCCGGCAGCAGGTCGACTATCGCCCGGACGGCTTCGATCCCGATCCGCGCCTGTTCGAGGTCGACCTCGTCCTCCTTGACGATCCTCCGGGCACTCAGGTTGAGCACCGAGGCCACCGTCTGGGTGAGGAGATCCTCTACCCGGATCTCCTTCATCTGCTGCTCGAGCATCTCTCGCTCGGCTTCGGTCAGTTCGGGCGGCTCGCCCGCGGTCGGGTCTGCGGGGTCGGGCGTCTGGTCCGGTGGCGTCTGGTCGCTCATCGACCCAACTCTAGTCGGCGGGGCTCAGCGGCTTCGGGGAGCGTGTCCCCGGCCTCCCCACCGCGCTGGGTCCGTGAGCCGCGAGGTGACGCGACTTTTACCCCTCTGAGGGGCCAAATGTGCGTTACCCCGGGGTGTTGCGGTTCGTTACCCCGGGATGCTCCGGCTCCCCGGCGTAGGTTCGGGCCGTCTCGGCCACCGCGTCGCGATATATCTCCTCGACGGGCGTTCCCGACAAGAGCTCGCGCCGCATCCGCTGGGCACCGTTCTCCGACGGCAGGTCGACGTCGATCCCGAGACCGGCGCGAGCCGGCGCGGTCCACTCCAGCACCTCGTCGAGCACCGCCCGGGTGTCCAACTCCCGTCCACGGCGGAAATCGATCATGCGACCGTCCATTCCGTACCGGATCGCCCGCCACAGGTTCTCCTCGATCTCACGATCCTTGAGTGGCTCGATCCGGTCCAGTCGGCCTTCGTCGAGGTCGAGCGCCGTCTGACCGACCACCGCGGTGATCAGCCCCGCAAGGGCCGAGGACTCCGTGCCCGAGGTCTGGGCGTCGCAGATCCGGACCTCGACGGTTCCGAAAGCGTGATGGGGACGCACGCTCCACCAGAGCTGGGTCGCCTCGACCACGGAGCCGAGCCGGTGGAGGGTGTCGATGAAGCCGGCGTATTCGTCCCAGGTATTGAACGTGCCGGGTACCCCGCAGCGGGGGAACGTCCGGGTGAAGATCTCGGTCCGGACCGAGGCCAGGCCGCTGTCCTGCCGGTCGAGGAAGATCGAGTTGGCGGAGACCGCCAGGAGGATCGGAAGGCGCTCCCGCAGCCAGTCCGAGACCTTCACCGCCCGGTCGGCGCCGCGGATGCCCACGTGGACGTGGAGGCTCCACGTGTTGTTGCGACGAGCGACCCAACCGAGGTCCTTCTTGAGTCGCTGATAGTGCGGCGTGTCGATGATCTCCTGGTCGAGATAGTTGGCCCAGGGATGCGTCCCGGCCGAGGCGAGAACGACCCCGTGGGATTCAGCGAGGGCGAACAGATGGCGCCGCTTCGCCTCCTGGAGGGCGTGGGCCTCCGCCATCGTCTCGGCACGGCCGGAACGGATCTCGATCTCCGAGGCGATCAGTTCGCCGGCGGCCGACTCCGCGAGCACCGGATCCTTCAGCGCCGCCCCGTAGAGCTCAGGGAACCGGTCGACGAGATCCAGCGAAACCGGGTCGAGGATCGCGAACTCCTCCTCGATTCCGATCGTGAAGTCCTGAGAGGCGTCGAACACCTCGCGGACCGCATCCATTTCCAACAAGCCGTGATCGGACAAGGCGCTCAGGAGAGATAGAAGTAAAGGGCGTAGAGAAGGTCCACGGCGGGGCTCGAGGTGTGGACGGTGACTTCCGGCGGGACCTGGAGCAGCTGCTCGGTGTAGTTGAAGATCACGGTCACGCCGGCCTCGACCAGGCCGTCAGCGACTTCCTGTGCGGCGGCGGACGGCACCGCCAGCACACCGACGACGATCGCCTCCTTCTGGACGGCGTCCCCGAGCTCGCCGAAATCGCGCACGGTGAGCGGACCGACCTGCTCGCCGATCATGTCGGGATCGACGTCGAAGAGCGAGACGATCTGGAAGCCGTGGTCGGCGAAGATGTCCGAGTTCGCGATCGCCTGGCCGAGCTTGCCGGCCCCGAAAAGCGCGATGTTGTGATGGCCGGCCGTGCGCATGATCTTGCGGATCTCTTCGACCAGATACTCGATCCGGTAGCCGACGCCGCGTTTGCCGAACTTGCCGAAGCCGGAGAGGTCCCGGCGGATCTGGGTCGGGTTGATGTGCGTGTACTCGGAGAGCTCCTGCGACGAGATCGTCTCCCGCCCCATCTTCCGGGCCTGGATCAGCACCTGCAGGTACCGGGACAGCCGTGCGGCCACGCCGAGTGAAAGCCGTTCTCCTTCGCCGACGACAAGCGGACTCGAAGCATCTGGTGTTTTCGGCGATGGGCTCATGCGTCTCTCAGCGTACCCTTCCGGCTGTCAGGGCATCCCGGACCGCCTCGGGCTCGAAGAAGACCACACAGACTTCCCGGCCGTCCACCTCGACCACGGGTATCCGTTCCAGGTGAAGTCGGTGGAGGCCGTCGTCGGCCTCGATGTCCACCAACTCGACCTCCGTGCCGGGAAAGTCCGCCAGCAGCACGCCGAGGTCGGCCTCGGCCTCGGAGCACAGGTGGCACCCTTCGCGCATCAGCAGCCGGACTTGTGCGGGGCCGTCGGCTGTCAACGCTTGCCCCGGCTGCCGGTGGCAAAGGCGTCGAATCCGAGGTAGTCCGGCCAGGCGAGGACCGGCGAGTGACGCGCCGCGGCCCCGATCATCGCCGCGTTGTCGGTGCACAGCGCCGTCGGCACCAGCTTCAACCTGACGCCGAGACGGTCGCAGAGATCCCGGACGGCGGCGCGCAACGGGCCGTTCGCCGCCACCCCGCCTCCGAGCGCCACCGCCGGCCACGGCTCCCGTTCGAGTGCCCGGCGCAGCTTGGTCACCAACTGATCGACCACCGCCGCCTGGAAACCCGCGGCCAGGTCGGCACGCCGCTCGGCGACGCCTTCCGGACCGAGCTCCCGGCACCGGTACACGAGCGCCGTCTTCAAGCCGCTGAAGCTGAGGTCGAGCCCGGGGTCGCGACTCATCGCGACCGGGAACTCCACGGCCGCCGGGTCCCCGTCAGCCGCCAGCCGCTCCAAGGCCGGCCCGCCGGGGTACCCCAGCCCGAGCATCCGGGCCGCCTTGTCGATCGCCTCGCCGGCGGCGTCGTCGAGCGTCTCTCCCAGCACCTCGAAGCCGGAGTGGTCACGGACCGCGGCCACCATGGTGTGACCGCCCGACGCGATCAGGCAGAGGAACGGCGGCTCGAGCGGATCGGGCTCGAGGAAGTTCGCGGCGACATGCCCGTGGAGGTGGTCGGCTGGGATCAGAGGGAGCCGGCGCGGCGCGGCGATCGCCTTGGCTGTGCTCAAACCGACCAGCAGCGCCCCGATAAGCCCGGGACCGGCGGTCACGGCGACCGCTTCGATCCCGTCGAGATCGGTTCCCGATTCGGTCAGGGCCGCTTCGATCACGGGGACCGCCAGCTCGACGTGGTGTCTCGACGCGACTTCCGGCACCACCCCGCCATAGCGGTCGTGGACCGACTGGGACGAGATCACGTTGCTCAGGATCCGGCCGCCGTCCAGCACGGCCGCGCAGGTGTCGTCGCATGAGGTCTCGATCGCGAGCAGGGTCAAGGGCTATTTCTCGTGGAGCCCGAGGCTCTCGACGGGCACGCCGGCCATGACCGGGTCGCCCCGCCACATGATCAACGCGTCTTCGCCGTTGTCCGGGTAGTACCCCTTGCGCAGCCCGAGGGAGACGAAGCCGAAACGCTCGTACAGGGCGATCGCGGAGCGGTTGGATGGCCGGACCTCGAGCGTGACCGGGGTCTCGTCGTCGAGTCCGGCGAAGGCGGCATCGATCAACTTCGACGCGATCCCCCGCCGCCGTTGCTCCGGGGCAACCGCGATCTTCATCAGGTGCCAAGCCTGGTCGTAGCGGGAGAGGATGACGCAGCCGATCACGCGGTCGTCCTCGACAGCCGCGAGGGTGACTCCGGAAGCCCGGGACATCTCGAGCACGAACATGCCGACCGACCAGGGGCTGGAGAAGGAACGCCGTTCGATTGCGACGATCGACGGCAGGTCGGCGTACCCCAACTCGCGGATCACCATTTCTGGCATCGCTCCGGAAGCATTGGCCTTCGTCCGACCCGTCCCGGCCTCACCGACTTCTTCCGCGATCGCGGATTCAGTCGGGGCCGGGTTCACGGCCGTCTCGTTCAAGCCAGAGTTGGGCATCGGGGACACGCAGATAGATCGGTTCGAGGGGTTTGCCGGGCTCGCTCCGGGCGGCCCCGGCACCCAGCTCGCAAACGGCGCGGCCGGACAGCCGGTGGAGGGCCGTCCCGGGGCCGGGAATCGGAATCCCTGCCCGGTCGAGTTCGTCTGCGAATCGTACCGCCCCCGGTCCGCCGACCGGCGGAGGACTAGGAAGACGGGAGGTGATTTCCTCAATCCGCGCGATCAGAGCTTCTGGCGAAGCGACAAAAGGTGGCTCCAGCTCCCGGCCGGCATGGTTGTACAGACCGGCGAACACCTCTCCCCGGCGGGCGTCCAAAACCGGCATCACCGGCCCGTCGCGACCGCTCGACAGGGCCATGCTCACGCCCAATGCCGCAAGGGTCGAAACCCCGACGGCGGGAACCCCGGTGGAAAGCGACAGGCCGGCCGCCGTCGCGACACCGATGCGGATGCCGGTGAACGTCCCTGGCCCCAACCCGACCGCGATCCTGTCCACCTGGTCCCAGCCGCCGAGCGCCGCCGCGGCCTCGCCCACCGCTTCGAGCAGTGCCTGGCTGTGAAGCGGCCGGCCCGCGTCGCTCGGCGCGATCGTCGCCTCGGCGACGACGCGGTTGCCGTCGAGGCCGGCGACGACGGTGTCGTCGGTCGCCGTGTCGAAGCCGACGGTCTTCACGCGCGGCCCCGGTAGGCTGCGTGGCTCCCGAAAACTTCTGCGGTGACCGACACCGGAAAGGATCTGATGATCGCAAGGAAACTGAACATGGCCGCCGCAATTGTCGCAGTGGCGGCGATCGGCGGATTCGCGGCTGGCTGCGGCGACGACTCCAGCAGCAGCACCGACCAGCTGAGGGACGAGGCCAACAAGGCGCTCGAGCAGACCAAGGACCAGATCAATCAGCAGGCGCAAGACCTCAAGGATCAGGCCAAGCAGCAGGCTCACGACGCGGTCGACTCCGAGACCCAGAAGGCTCTCGACGACGCGCAGAAGAAGATCGAAGAGGCTCAGAAGAAGGCCAACGACGCGATCGACAACGCCGGCCAGTAGGCGTAGACCGGTGATCTCAGCCGGTCGGCCCGGTCCACGGGCCGACCGGCAGGATCGTCCGGCTCGATTCGTCGCGGTGATGGATCGTCACTTCGAGAAGGCGGGTCGCGAGGGCCTCCAGATGTGCCTCCGCACCGCCCGGCCACTCGATGAAGGCGATCCGGTCCGACCCGAAATACTCGCTCAGCAGGCCGGGATCCTCGTCCTCGATCGGTCCCAGGCGGTAGAGGTCCAGGTGTGAGACCCGTAGCCGGCCCGTCGAACCGTCCATCCAGGGGGCGTCGCCCTCGTAGGCCCGGCCGATCGTGAAGGTCGGTGAGGGGATCGACCCGGTGACGCCCAGCTCCCGCAGCGCCGCCCGGATCATGGTGGACTTCCCGGCCCCGACCTCGCCGCGGAAAAGGACCACGTCACCCGGTAGGAGCCGACGGGCGAGCTCACGGCCGGCGCGTTCAGTCTCCCCCGCGCCGCGGAGAACGATCTCCCCGCGACCGTCCGGCTCGTTGCCAGGGGCCCCGCTCAACCGGGCTCGCCCAGTTCTTCGCGCCGATCTTTCTCGATAGCCAGCATGCCGGGAGCCTATAATTGGCGGAGGCCGCTACCCGGACCGCCGGGAGTGGACCTTGAAGCAGCAGTCGAGCAGGTACGAATCAAACCCCACAGCACCGTCTGGTATCGCCGACAGGGAACTGGAACGGACCATGGAATCTCACACCGAACCACGTGACGAGCTGGTCATCGTCGGCCCCGGCAGGGTCGGCCGCTCACTGGTGGCCGAGGCCGCCTCAGCCGGCATCCAGACCGTTCTGATCGGCCGGGACGATCTCGCCGGTGGGACCGCCCAGGCCCGAGGCCCGGATGCCTCCACGGGCTCCTGCCTCTCCGGACGGACCGTCCTGCTCTGCGTCCCGGACGACGCGATCGCACCTGCCGCCTCCCGGATCGGGGAGTTGACGGCCGGGGCCCCGCCTTCCCGGATCGGCCACGTTTCCGGGGCTACCACCCTCGACGCGCTCGATCCCGCCGGCGCCCCATCGCGGTTCTCAATCCATCCGCTGCAGACGTTCCCCGGGCCTTCAACCCCTCTGGCCGGAAGCCCGGCAGCGGTGAGCGGAAGCGACGAAGCCGCCGAAGGCGCTGCCCGGGCCCTGGCTGCCGCACTCGGCATGGAGCCCTTCCGGGTCGCGGAGGAGGACCGTGCCGTCTACCACGCGGCCGCCTCGATCGCGTCCAACTTCCTGATCGCCTTGGAAGAGACGGCGGCCGAGCTGCTCGAGGGCATCGCGGTCGCGGAACCCCGGCGGATCCTCGCCCCGTTGATCGGTCGCACCTTGGCCAACTGGACCGATACTGGGGCGGTCGCGCTGACCGGCCCGATCGCCCGGGGCGACGAGGCGACGATCGAGCGGCACCGAGCCGCTCTCGCCGCGCGGCGTCCCGACCTGTCCGGGCTCTACGAAGAGCTCGCCGCCCGCACCCGCGCCGTCGCTTCCGGCGCCGGTTTCCAGACCGTGTCCCTCGGGGAGTCAGAGGGATGAAGGTTCTGCGAACTCCGGCGGAGATCCACGCGTTCCGGGACGCATCCCGGCGCGACGGGTTGACGGTCGGGCTCGTTCCGACCATGGGCTACCTTCACCGGGGTCACGCCTCCCTGCTCGACGGTGCCCGTCGCGAATGCGATCGGGTCGTGATGAGCCTCTTCGTGAACCCGGCCCAGTTTCGTCCCGGCGAGGATCTCAGCACCTACCCTCGAGACGAAGAGCGGGACCTGGCGATCGCCGAGGAAGCGGGGGTCGATGTCGTCTACGCCCCAAGGCCAGAGGATGTGTACCCGGCCGGATTCGCCACCAAGGTCGAAGTGGAACGGCTCACCGAGGTGCTCTGTGGAAGCGAGAACGGCCGCGGACCGGGTCATTTCGCCGGGGTGACCACGATCGTGGCCAAGCTGCTCAACGCCGTCGACCCAGACCGCGCCTACTTCGGCCAGAAGGACGCTCAACAGGCGACCGTGATCCGACGGATGGCCGAGGACCTCGAGTTCCGCACCCGCATCGTGGTCCTGCCCACGGTGAGAGAAGACGACGGACTGGCGATGAGCTCCCGCAACGCCTACCTCTCCCCCCAGGCCCGCGAGCAGGCAACCGCGATCTGGGCGGCGCTGGTCGAGACCGAGGCCGTCTGCGCCGAAGCCGGCCTGGAGGCCGGGCTCGACGCCGGTCGTCGGCATCTCGAGCTGGCCGGGATCTCCCCCGAGTACTTTGAGGCCCGGATCCCGGGCACGCTGGACCCAGCCGCCGATGACGGCGGCGAACCGATCCTGGTCGCGGTTGCGGCCAGCGTCGATGGCACCCGATTGATCGACAACATCCTGATCGAACCGAATCGCAACACGAGGAGCACGACATGAGTTCCGGTACCCGACCCGAGCAGGGTCAGGAAACCTCCCGCAAACCGATGACGATCACCCGCCTCGCCGAGATGAAGGCCGCCGGTGAACCGATCGCCATGATCACGGCCTACGACTTCCCTTCGGCGCAGGTCGCGGAGGAAGCCGGCGTGGATGTCGTCCTCGTCGGCGACTCCGCCGCCAACTGCGTTCTCGGCTATGACAGCACCGTGCCGGTCGGCATGGACGAGATGACGATGCTGGCCAAGGCTGTCCGCCGGGGCCTCCGTACCCCGCTCCTGATCGGTGATCTCCCCTTCGGCTCCTACGAGGCATCGGACGAGCTGGCGATCGCTTCCGCGCAGCGGCTGGTCAAGGAGGCCGGCTGCGACGCGATCAAGTTGGAAGGCGGCGGCACCTCGGCCGAGCGGGCCAGGGCCATCGTCGGTGCCGGTATCCCCGTGATGGGGCATGTCGGCCTCACCCCCCAGACCGCGACCGCCCTCGGGGGCCTCAAGGCCCAGGGCCGGACGGCGTCGAAGGCGATCAAGGTGGCCGAAGACGCGATCGCGCTCGACCAGGCCGGCTGCTTCTCGATCGTGATCGAGGCCGTGCCGGAAGCGGTCACCGAGCTGATCGTCGCCCGTGTCGAAGCTCCGACGATCGGCATCGGCGCCGGCAACGAGACCGCCGGCCAGGTGCTGGTCCTTCACGATCTCGCCGGGATCAACCACGGTCACGTCGCCAAGTTCGTGAAGCGGTACTCGGACGTCCGCGCCGAGATGCTGCGCGGGGTCACCGGCTATGTCGAAGAGGTGCGCAACGGGCTCTTCCCGGCCCCGGAGCACGTCTACAGCGTCGAGCCTTCGGAGCTCGAAGGACTGCGCCAGCGGCTCAACCGCGAGGATCTCGAACCGAGCTCGTCCTGGGACTGGGAGCCGTTCAGCCAGTAGGGGTGGTCAGTCCTTGTCGCGGAGTTTGAACTCGATCTCTCGGATCACCTTGGCCGGGGCTCCGGCGGCGATTATCCCGGAGGGCAGGTCGGAGGTGACGACGGAGTTCGAGCCGATCACGCAGCGATCGCCGATCGTGACGCCGCTCGTGACCACGCAGTTCACGCCGAACCAGCAGTTGGAGCCGATCGACACCGGGCCCTTGGTCGTGAAGCCCTGCCACGTTATCGGCAGGTCCGGGTCGTCGTAACGGTGTGAGGCATCGCCGACGAAGCAGCCGTTGGCGAACATCACGTGGTCGCCGATCGTTATCTCCTCCTGGGCCGCAAGCATCACGTTGCGATTGAGGAAGGTCCCGATCCCGATCCGGATCCGGGCCTCGGGTGACATCGTTATCCAGCAGCCAGGCTCGAAATGGGTGCCCTGCCCCACCTCGAGTCGCCCGGACATCAGACCCTCCAGGACCTCACCCTCGATCGGGTGTCGGATGTAGGCGCCGCGCCGCGCCATCTGCCTGTCCAAGCGGAACCGGTTGAGCGGACGGTGCCCGCGTTCGTACCACCGTCGCTTGCGCCACCAGTTCCGCCACCCTCGCTGGTCGAACTCCTGCGCCCCGGTTTCAGTCATGCCCGTAGATTGGCAGAGCGGGATAAGGTGCGGCAATGACGGCAATACGGGAGGAGCTCGATGTTCAGGCGTAAGAAGAAACCCAGCGACCCGAGCCACGGAGCCCGAACGGTGCCCGTACCGAGCCCCCCGGCGCCGCCCGCCGGCGTCAGCCCGCCGCCAGCCCCGCCATCGCCCGCCGCGCCGCCTACGCCCTCGCCGCCGGTGCCGGCGAGTGACCCGCAGCCTCCCGTCCCCGCGAGCAACGGCCCCGCCTCTCCCGCACCCGACATCCCGCGGCCCAAGCAGCCGCCGGCCCGTGCGACTCTGCCTTCGGCCTCACCCCTGGCCCCCCGTCGCGACGGGGTCCTGATCGGCGGCATCGACCTCGGCGGAACCAAGATCGCAGCCGCCGTTTTCGGGCCGGACCATCAGATCATCTCGTACCGCCGCCGTCCCACCCCGGACCGGGGCGGCCCCGCCGACGTCGTCCGGGCGATGGCCGTGACGATCCAGGAAGCAGCGGAGGATGCCGGAACCGAAGCCCACAAGCTTCGGGCCGTCGGCGTCGGCTCACCCGGTTCGGTCGACCCATCCAACGGCGCCGTCACCGGGGCCGGCAACCTGCCCGGATGGGAAGGCCGCTTCCAGCTCGCGATGGCGATGCGCGACGCGATCGGCACCCCGGTCACCGTCGGCAACGACGTCCAGGTCGGCACGAACGCGGAGTACCAGCTCGGTGCGGGATCCGGTTTCAACAGTCTTCTCGGTGTCTTCTGGGGCACCGGCGTCGGCGGGGGGATCATCCTCGACGGCAAGCCCTGGGTCGGACGAGGACGGGCCGGCGAGATCGGTCACACCTTGGTCCGCCGTGGCGGCGCCCGCGGTTTAAACGGCCTCAACGGCACGGTCGAGGCATATGCCGGCCGCCGTGCGATGGAGGAGAAGGCCCGCCGCGAAGTGAAGAAGGGTCGCAAGACGAAGCTCTTCAAGCTGATGAAGAAGCACCAGAAGACGCATCTCACCAGCGCCATCTGGGAACACGCGCTGAATGACGGCGACGAGCTTGCCACGGATCTCCTCAACCGCGCCGTGGAGGCCCTGTCGGCAGGGATCGCCTCCGCCGTGAACCTCCTCGACGTCGAGGCGGTGGTGATCGGGGGCGGCCTCGGAGTCAGGTTCGCCGACAACCTGGTGCCGAAGATCACCGACGGGATGGGCGCCTACCTTCTGAACAAGGACCACCCTCCGACCGTCTGCGGCGCCGCGCTCGGAGACGAGGGCGGCGTGATCGGCGCTTCGCTTCTGGTCTCCGAATCCCCCTGAGCAAGCGAGCCAGGCAAACACCCTAAATCGGACCGGATTTGTGGGGTTATCGCGCCGATTCGTTACGGTATCGGTATGCGCGAACTGTTCAGCTTCCCGAACCCGGTGAACGAGAAAGCCGCTCGTACCGTTGCGGCCGGGGTCGCGCTCGCTTCCGTCATCGGGCTGATCACCGGCTGGAACTGGATCCTGCCGATCCTCGCGATCGGGTTCTGGCTGCGGGTCGCGGCCGGCCCCCGCTTCAGTCCGCTGGGCCTCCTCGCCACCCGGGTCGTCGCTCCGCGTCTCGGTGACCCGGTGATGGTCCCGGGACCGCCGAAGCGGTTCGCCCAGACGATCGGGGCGGTCACCACCACCGCCGGCGCGGTTCTCGCCCTGGGCTTCGGGATAGCTGCCGCCGGCACCGTCGTCTTCGCGATCATGGCCACCTTCGCCACGCTCGAATCCGTCTTCCGGTTCTGCTTCGGCTGCTCCGTCTTCGCCGGCCTGATCAGGCTCGGTGTGATTCCCGACGAGATCTGCGAAGCCTGCGCCGACATCTCCCTGCGCCGCGCCTGACCCAGGTGGTCAGACGGCCTTTCGCCGCCGATCAGCTCAGACAGGGCGGCCCCGGCACGGCCGGTCAGCCGATGGCGAGCGCAAGCTTGTGACCGGGGCTCTTCCCCTGGCGGCGCCACACTTCGGCGACGTCAGACAGCGGCCGGACCTCGGTCTCCAGCTTGATATCCCCGGCGGCGGCGTACTGGCACATCAGTCGGAACACCCGGGCGCGTTCTTCCCGTGACGCCCAGAAGTTGCGGTGCCCGAGGATCGAGTAGGAGCCGCCCCGCAGGGTGCCGGCGAGGATCTCGGCCGTCTTGGCCGCCGAGTTCCCAACCTGGACCAGTCGGCCGTGGGGCTTCATCGCCCGGATCGCCGCCAGGGCGGGTTCGCCCCACAGGCAGTCGAGCACGAGATCGGGCCCGCCCCCGGTCGCTTCCTGGATGGCGGCGGTGAGATCGTCGGCTTCGGTCGAGACGACCGCGTCGGCGCCCAGCTCGGTGACCAGCTGCCGGCCCGACTCGCTGCGCGCGGCCCCGACCACGATCCCTGCCCCGAGCAGGCGCGCCGCCTGAATCGCGACCTGTCCGACAGCGCCGCTGGCCCCGAGGACCAGGACGGTCTCCCCCTCCTTGAGGTTGCCGCGCCACTCCAGCCCCAGCCAGGCGGCGGTCCCGGCGATGCCGAAGCCGATCGCCTGCTCGGGCGTCGTCCCTTCGGGCAGCTCGACCCCGTGGCCGGCCGGAAGCACGGCCCGCTCGGCCATCGAACCGGTCGGGAAGAGAACCTCGTCGAACCAGACCACTCGCCCGTCAGCGGTCCTCGCGATGCCTTCGCGGCCGGCCGTGTAGGGCAGCGGCGGGGCCCCGGCATCGAACTTGCCGGAGCCGATGGCCAGGTCGACCGGATTGATGCCGGCCAGCAGCACGTCGACGAGCTCGCCGCCTTCGACCGGCTCCGGCGCCGGGATCGACTCGACCACCGGCGGCTCGCCGAAGGCCTTCACCAACGCAGCCC
>JBEBXB010000030.1:0-13507 GCA_040391885.1 Conexibacter woesei
GACCGATGTAGTTGTTCTCGAGGGTGACCTCGACCTCGATCGTCGGGTTGCCCCGAGAGTCGAGGATCTGACGGGCGTGGACGGCTTCGATGGTGCTCATTTGGCGTCCAGTCTAGTGAGCGGCGCGCCGTTCGGTCACCGCCCGCAGGGCCAGCTCGGGGTCGACTCCGCGCCGCCGGGCTTCGGCCACCACATCCCAGAGCATCTCTCCCACGGCCGCCTCGTCCGCTTCGCGATCGGGGTTGTCGGCACCCGCGTTGGCGGGGCGCTTCTCCGGGTCGAGCTTCCACTGGACCTTGTGGGCGTAGATGAGCGAGGGCAGGCCGGGCTTCTTCCAGTCATCTTCGCTGGTGCGTCCCTCTACGTCGCGCTTGATCGCGTCCCACTGCCGGCGGACGTCGTCGGCAGTCTCGATCCCCTCCGGACCCTGCTCGTCCGGCGGATAGACGTGCGGGTGTCGGCGGATCAGCTTCTCGGTGAGCTGGGTGGCGATCCCGGCCAGGTCTCCCACCTGCCGCTCTTCGAGCAGCAACGAAAGGAAGACGACCTGGAAGAGGACGTCGCCGAGCTCGTCCCGCATCGCGGCGTCATCGCCGCTGCGGGCCGCCTCGGCCAGCTCGTAGGCCTCCTCCACCGTGTGCGGGACGATCGAGCGCTCGTCCTGCTCCCGGTCCCACGGGCAGGCGACCCGCAGTTCGCGGGTCACCTGGTCCAGCCTCTGAAGGGCCGTGGCGAGTTCTTCGCCGCCGGCCATGCGTCTACTGGCCGCCGGCCTGCTGGGCTGCGGCCTCGGCCGCAGCCTGGGCAGCGGCTGCCTGGGAAGCGGCGTCGCCGCCGGCAGCCCCGCCGAGGTCGAGACCACCGGCACCGGCGTCGGGCGCCGGGGCCTTGGTGGAATCACCCGAAGGGATCGGGCCCTGCGGCAGCGCCTGAGCCTGTGTCTGCTGGGCGACGCCGGAACCGGCCGCGTTCGAACCGGGGGCCATCGGCGCCAGCTGGAAGACGGGAGCCGGGCAGGTCAGATCCTGCTTCGATCCGGCGTCCTTCTCGTAGCACGCCGGGTCGGCGCTGGCGATCCTGCCGTCGCTCTTGTAGTTGTCGCAACGGCTCACGGTGAAGTCCTCGTCGCAGAAGGTCCGGGACGTCCACTTGGCGTTGTAGTCGGCGACGAAGTCGCTCATCGCCTTCTGCTGCAAGCTCGGCAGAAGCTGCTGCTTGATCTGCTCGCGGACCTCGTCCAGCGGCTGGACCTTCTCCTCGTTGATCTTGGTGACCTTGAAGATGTAGAACTGGTCGTCGGCTTCGATCGGGCCCTTGAGCTCGTCCTTGGCGGCATCCATGATGTCGGTGCCGGCCGGAGCGGGGAAGGCATCCTTGGTCGCGACCGTCTCTCCGCCCTGCTCCTTGGAGGCATGGGTGGAGAACTTCTTGGCGACCTTCGCGAAGGCCTTGTCGTCGGGGCTGTCCCCGAGCGCCTTCTTCGCCGCGTCCGCCTTCTTCTTCGAGTCAGTGACGATCAGCCTGATGTCCCGGGACTCCGGGGTCGTCAGAGCGGCCTTGGAGGTCTCGTAGAACTCCTCGATCTGATCTTCGTCGACGTCCGAGATCGCGTTGGTGATCTTTTCCTGGATCTTGGTGCTGAGAACCTGGAGCCGCACCCTGTCCTCGACTTCCTCGGCGGTGAAGCCGCTGTCCTTGAGGAACTTGTCGAAGGCCTTGGAGTTCGGGAACTGATCCTTCTTGATCGTCGCCAGTTCGGCGTCGACCTCGCGATTACTGGCTTCGACGCCGAGCTCCGCTGCCTCGCCGGTCAGCCAGGCACGGTCGAGGAGGTCGTTGATCGCCGCTTCGCGGACCTGGGTGTACTGCGCGTCATCCTGCTTGGGAGCCGCCTTGAGGCCGGCCCGCTTCCAGGTCTGGATGAAGGCTCGGTTGAAGTCCTTCTGGCTGATGTTGCCGAGGCCGCCGGGCACTTCCTTGACGTAGGCGATGTCGCCCGAAGGCACGGAAGGCTTGCCGACGCCACCCTGCGCGATCGCGATTCCGGCAAAGAGAACGATCAGGATCGCCCCAAAAGTGAATACCCCGAACTTACGTGCCCCGGTCATGTGGTGTGGCTCCTCCTCGAAATCATCCGAATTACGTCGTGACTACAGATTGCGCAGCATATATAGGTGAAGGGACTGAGGAACGAAGGCGGGCCTCCGTCAGTTGATCTTCTCCAGATCGACGATGAAGACGAGGGTCGCGTTCCCCGGAATCGACGGCGGGCTGCCCGCTTCGCCGTAACCGAGGTCCGACGGGATGATCAGCTTGCGCTGCCCGCCCGCCTTCATTCCCTTGATGCCTTCGTCCCAGCCCTTGATGACCATGCCGGAACCGAGCGTGAACTCGAACGGCTCACCGCGGTCCCAGGAGGCGTCGAACTCCTCGCCCGTGTCATAGAGCGCACCGACGTACTGCATCGTCAGCTCGTCGCCATCCTTGGCGGCCGGGCCGGTGCCCTCCTTGATGTCCTCGGTGACCAGCTCGGTCGGAGCGGGATCGTCGGATCCTTCGATCACCGGCTTCGAGCCGGTGTCGGCCGATTCGGCCTCCTCGGAAGAGTCGTCGGAGTCGTCGGCTTCAGCCGCGGCAGCGGCTGCCGCGGCTGCGGTCGCATCTTCATCGCTGTCGGCATCGGCAGGCTTCACCGGCTCACCGTTGCTGCAGCGCTCGGTGACGTAACCCTCGGCGCAGAGCGTGCGGGCCGTCCACTTCTGGTTATAGGCCTCGACGAACTCGGTCATCTCGTCCTGCCCACTGGTCGCCTCGAGCTGCTGCTTGATCTGGTCGCGGACCTCGTCGAGCGGCTGGACCTTCTCCGGGGCGTCCTTGGAAGCCGGGGTCGTGAACATCGCCTTGTTCTCGTCGTAGAACTCCTGGACCTTGGCGTCGTCCACGTCTCCTGCCGATTCCGTCACCTGCTCCTGGATCTTGGTGCTGTAGATCTGGAGACGGACCCTGTCCTCGACATCGTCGGCGGTGAAGCCGCTGTCCTTGAGGAACTTCTTGAAGGCCTTGGCGTTCGGGAACTGGTCCTTCTTGATCGTCGCCAGCTCTTTCTCGACCTCGCTGTCGGTTGCCTCGATGCCCATCTCCGCAGCCTCGCCGGTCAGCCAGGCGCGATCGAGCAGGTCGTTGACGGCCGCCTCGTTGATCTGGTCGTACTGGCCCTTGCCCTGCTTCGGGGCGGCCTTCAGACCGGCCCGCTTCCAGGTCTGCGCGAAGGCCTCGTCGTAGTCGCTCTTGGTGATGCTGCCGACGTCCTCCGGGGTGTCGACGACGAGAGCGACCTCGTCGGCGGTCAGGTCGCGGAGATCGGGCGAGTCGTCGTCGGACCCGAGCACGCCGGTAGCGAACAACACACCGACTACCACTAGGGAGACCAGGAAAACACCCGCCGCGGCCAGCAGCATGACCCGGGCGCCGTTGGATGAAGGATCGTTCCCGGACGGTCCGTCGGCCGGGGGCGTGCCATCGGTCGGTGGCACGGGAGGCTCTTCGGCCTTGGCGCCTTCTGCCGGAGGCACGGGAGGCTCTTCGGCCTTGGAGCTCTCGACCGGCGCGCCGGTCGGCGGCGTCACGGGGGGCAGCTCGGGCTCGGGGGTCGTCCCGTCAGCCTTGTCTTCGTCCTTCGGATCACCCATCAGATTCACTCCCACCCCGGTCGCCCGGATAGTCAACAGGCACCTCGATGCGCCCAAGGCGGGGAATGCTACTGAGGCAGATCGACCAGGGCGGTGGCCAGGGCGGCGATCGCGGCCAGCCGGACCTCGGGATCCTTGTCGACCCGGATCGAAACCTCTTTCGCCCGCCAGTCGTAGAGGGCGCCGTCGACCGCCTCCGCCAAGCGCCCGGAACCGGCCGAGTCGAGCTCGACCCCGGTGATCGTCACCTTGCCTCCCCGGAACTGGACCGCGGTCGCGCCGGCCACGCCCAGATCGATCCTCGACTTCTGCAGGGTCATCAGGTTGGCGACCTCGTCGGGAAGCGGCCCGAAGCGGTCGATCAGCTCGTCGGTGATCTGGCGCAGCTCCCCCGCCCGACGGGCCGCGGCGACCCGGCGGTGCACATCGATCTTCGCCGCTTCGAACGGGATGTAGGAGGCGGGCAGATAGGCGTCCACCCCGACGTCGAGCCGCACCGGCTCCGGCTCCTCGGCCTCGCCCTCCCGGCCGGCGAACGCGGCCACGGCCTCGTCGATCAGCTGGCAGTAGAGCTCGAAGCCGACGGCCGCGACATGTCCCGACTGCTCGTCCCCGAGCAGGTTGCCGGCCCCGCGGATGTCGAGGTCACGCATCGCGATCTTGAAGCCGGACCCGAGCTCCGTGTGGTCGGCGAGGGTCGCGAGTCGGGTGGAGGCATCGGCGGTGAGAGCCTCCTCGGACGGGTAGAGCAGGTAGGCAAAGGCGCGTTCGCGAGAGCGTCCGACCCGGCCCCTGATCTGGTAGGCCTGCGCCAAGCCGAGGTGATCGGCCCGATCGACGATCAGGGTGTTGGCCGCCGGGATGTCGATGCCCGACTCGATGATCGTGGTCGCCACCAGCACGTCGGCGTCGCCCCGCATGAAGGTCAGCATCGCCTTCTCGAGCTCGTTCTCCTCCATCTGCCCGTGGGCGATCACGACCCGGATGTCCGGAACGAGCGCCCGCAACCGGTCGGCCGCGTCATGAAGCGACTCGACGCGGTTATGCAGGAAGAAGACCTGGCCCTTGCGCTGGATCTCGCGCTTGATCGCGCGTTCCACGAGTCGTTCGTCCCACGGGCCGACATACGTCCGGACCGGGCGCCTGCCCTCCGGCGGGGTCTCGATCACGGAGATGTCCCGCAGGCCGGCCATCGACATCTGCAGGGTCCGCGGGATCGGGGTGGCCGACATCGACAGCACGTCCACCTTGAGCTTGAGCTGACGCAGGAGCTCCTTCTGCTTGACGCCGAACCGCTGCTCCTCGTCGACGACGATCAAGCCGAGGTTCTTGGCACGGACGTCCCGGGAGAGCAGGCGGTGGGTCCCGATGAGGATGTCGACCTTGCCCTCTCCCCACTCGTTGATCACCCGCTTCACTTCCGCCGGCTTGCGCAGCCGGGAAACCCCGTCCACCTGGAACGGCAGGTCGGAGAGCCGCTCACGGAAGGTGCCGAGGTGCTGCTGGGCGAGAATCGTGGTCGGGGCGAGGATCATCACCTGCATCCCGTCAGAGGCGGCCTTGACCGCGGCCCGGACGGCCACCTCCGTCTTGCCGTAGCCGACGTCGCCGCAGACCAGCCGGTCCATCGGCCGTTCGGACTCCATGTCGGCTTTGACCGCCTCGATCGACTCGATCTGATCGGCGGTCTCACGCCACGGGAAAGCGGCTTCCAGGGCCATCTGCCATTCCGAGTCGGGGCTGAAGGCGTGGCCCTTGCGGGTGCGGCGCTCGGCGTAGAGGTTGACCAGCTCGCCGGCGATCTCGGAAGCCGCGCTGCGGGCGCGGGCCTTCATGTTCAGCCACTTCTTGCCGCCCAGCGCCGACAGGGTCGGGGCGCCCGCCCCGCCGGAGTAGCGGGACAGCTTGGCGAACTGATCCGTGGGGACGTAGACCCTGTCCTCGCCCTTGTATTCAAGGTAGAGGTAGTCGCGGGTGATGCCGCCGACCTCGCGGGTCTCGAAACCGGCGAAGCGGGCGACGCCGTGATCCTCATGGACGACGTGGTCGCCGACCCGCAGCTCGGAGAAGGTCAGCCGGCCACGCACCGCCTCCGGGGCCTTTTCATCGGCCCGGCGACGGCGGTGGAGCAGACGCCGGAAGGGGACGACGGCGATCCTGGTGGCAGGTGAGACGAAGCCCTCGGCGATCCGGGCCTCGACCAGGGTGATCGCGGGCCGCTCCGGGATCCGGCCCTCGTCGAGGATCTTCGCGTCGGTGCGATCGAAGCCGTATCGCGCCCGTTCGGCTTCGCCGCGGCTGTCGAAGGCGACGACCGTGCGGTACCCGGCGTCGACCAGCTTCTTCAGCTCGGCTTCCGCCTCGGCCATGTTGCGGGCCGGCGTCTCGGCGGCCATCGCCCGCATCGGCGCTTCGGCGGTCGCGCCCGCGTCCCCGCCGGCGGCCGGATCGGCGGCCTCGGCGTCGACGGGACGGGAAACGGTGAGGGCGGCCCGGGCGGCGAGCGGGGCGGCGACGTCCTCGTACAGATGCTCCGCGTCGTCCGCATGCATCGCGGTGGTGACGTCCTCCCAGTGGTCCCGCAGGGCCGGTTCGATCTCCTCCGCCGCGGTCAGGATCACCGCCGCCGACTCGGGGATCAGGTCCAGAGGCGCCCGGAAGTGTTCGAGCGGCAGGACTTCGGCCAGATCCACGGCGGTGCCGTCTTCCCGGGCTTCGTCGAAGGCGAGCGCCGCGAGATCTCGGTGGTCGGCGTCGAGCTCCGCCGCCGGGGAGAGCTCGAGCGATTCGGCCTGACCCAGGGATCGCTGCGTGAACGTGGAGAACCAACGCATCGACTCGATCTCGTCGCCGAAGAACTCGATCCGGGCGGCCCTGTCCTCGGTCGCGGCGAAGATATCGAGGATGCCTCCGCGGACGGCGAACTGCCCCCGCTCGGTGACTTGGTCGACGCGCTCGTAGCCGGCCGCGACGAGGTCCTCCGCGATCACGGCCGGGTCATGATCGGAACCGACCTTCAACTCGAATCCGGCCGGGCGGAGCGACGCATCCGGGACCGCTTCGGCCAGCGCGATCGCCGAGGCGACGACGATCGGGGGGCGATCCTCCTCCCGGGCGAATGAGTCGAGAGCGTCGATGCGCAGCCCGGTGAGATGAGGGGGCGGCGATACCTGAGAGGAGTAGCCGGTGCCGCGGGAAGGGTAGGAGCGGACCTTGCGGGAGCCGAGATAAGCCCTCAGGGCCGAGGTCAGGTCGCGGGCCGACCGGTCGTCCGGGGTGACGATCAGGGCGGGACGGTCGGCAAGGCCGAGATCATCCTCGAGGATGGCCGCCAGCAGGGCGGGACGGAGGACCGCCGAGACCCGTGCCTCGACCGCTTCCCCCGACCCGCGCTCGGCGGTTACTGCATCACGAACCCGCGCCGACAGACGGCCGGCGGTGGTGTCCTCCAGCAGGAGGTCGATTATCGGACGAAGAGACAGGTTGGTTCTCGGCAGTGTCGATCGCGGCGGAGCCACCGGATTCCATCGGGGCGGGCCGCAGACGATCGTACAGTGGCTGGGGATGGTTCATCAGCCCGTCCGGGTCGACCGCCTCGTAGAGCTGAGCCAGACGCTCGTGCGCCTCCGACGTGAAGGCGGAACGACGATCTCCCCGCTTGGTCACGAAGTTGAAGTAGGTCCGGCCCCGGCCGTAGTCGGAGAGCACGTCGACCGCGTGGGCCGGCCCCGAAGCCGCACCCGGCATCCCCACCACGAAAAGCGAGAACTCGCCGTCGACATGCCCCTGGGCGCCGCAGCCGCGCGGCGGCCGGGCAAGGGCGCCACCGAGATGACGCAGCTCCACCATCATCGCGTCGGAGCCGGACCCGGGCTGAGCGAACTCGACCGCCTGCTCGACCGCTTCGGGGGTGAGCAGATCGAGCAGGACATGTTCGATCGCCGGCGGCGGGCCATCCTCGTCCGGGTCCGAGTAGGCATCCATGAAGGAGACCGGGTCGGTGTCGCCGATCGTGTTCTGGATCGGCCCGAGCGCATCCAGCGGCTCCACGTCGTTCCGCAACGAGACCGCCTTTCGCGGCGCCGTCACGAGGACCATCAGCAGCGAGGTGCCGTCGGGCAGATTGACCATGCGGACCGAGCTGGTGACGTCCTCGGGTACCGACCGGGCCCACTCGGCCCACACCGGGACGACCTCGCCGGCCCGATCCAACGGCCAGATCATCAGCCCGCCGCTCATCTCCGGCATGCGCGTCAGTTGGATCTCGAGCGTCGTGACCACACCGAAACCGCCGCCGCCTCCGCGCAGGGCCCAGAACAGGTCCGGATCGGAGTCGGCATCGACCCGGCGGACGATCCCGTCCGGGGTGACGATCTCGGCCGCGCGGATCGAGTTGGCGGCGAGCCCGAGGCAGCGCGAGAAGGGGCCGATGCCGCCGCCCATCATGAAGCCGGTGACGCCGACGGTGGCGGAGCTGCCGAAGGGTCCGGTCAATCCGTAAGGGGCCGCGGCCGACAGCAGCCGGCGCCAGTCGACGCCGCCGCCGACCCGGGCGATCGCCGTGTCGGGATCGATGTCGACGCCGTCGAACCGGCTCATGTCGAGCAGCATCGACCCAGAGAGATCGCCGATCGGCGGCAGGCCGTGGCCGGAGGCGACGATCACCACCTGGAGACCCGCCATCCGCGCCTGGCAGAGGGCGAGAGCGACCTGATCGGGGGTTTCCGGCGTGAACGTGGCCGCCGCGGGCAGATCGGAAATGTTGGCGATCATTGACATGGCTGGCAGAATCACCGGGTCACCTTGCTCCGATGTTGCGGTCACCTGACCCGCACCTTGCGATGGACGAGAACCAGATCGACACGCCCGGGACCACGCCCAGAATCACTCTTTGTGGCCGACTCACCTTGGAATGGGGCGGCGAACGCCTGGAAAGCCGGCTGCCTGGCCGTCAAGGGCGTCTGATCTTCGCGTTTCTAATCCTCAACCGAAACCGGGCGGTACGCCGCGACGAGCTGGTCGAGGCGCTCTGGTCGGAGGGTGGCCTGCCGGACGGCGGCGAAGGCCTGCTCGCACCTCCTCTGTCCCGCCTGAGGAAGGCACTCGGGCCGGGTCGCCTGGAGGGACGGGGCGAGCTTTCGCTCAACCTCGGAGACGATGCCGTGATCGACTGGGAAGCGGCCCAGGCCGATCTCGAATCGGCGCAGGTCGCGCTTGGCGAAGGCCGTCACGAACGGGCGTGGGAGTCCGCCCTCGCCGCCGACGCGATCTTCGACGGGGGCCTGCTGCCCGGCTTCGAGGCCCGTTGGATCGACGAGTACCGCTCCCGCCTGGAGGAGCTCCACCTCCGGACCCTGGAGATAGTCGCCCAGGCCGGAGCGAGGCTGGGCGGCGCCCGGGTCGTACAGGCCGAGCAGGCCGCCCGACGCGCCGTCGAGGCCTCCCCCTTCCGGGAATCCGCCCGGGGAGCGTTGATCGAAGTGCTCGAAAGCCAGGGCAACGTCGCCGAGGCCCTGCGGTGCTACGAAGAGCTGCGGATCCTGCTGCGAGACGAGCTCGGCACCTACCCCGCCCCCGCGCTCACCGCGATCCACGCACGGCTCCTGAACGCCCACGACCCTCCGGGGCCGACCGGCACCGCGCCGATGGGACGCTCCGGTAATCGGATGCCAAAGCGGGCATCTCAGGTGGGACGAGCGACGACAGGCCCCACCGACGGGCAGACGATCTCCCGCGCCATCGACCCTCGCATCGCCGAGATCGGCCTGGTCGGCCGCGCCGGGATCCTGCGGCGGCTCCGCGAAGAGCTGGATCTGGCGGTCGCGGGCGATCTGCGCGTGGCGTTGCTGGCCGGCGAGGGTGGCGTCGGCAAGACCCGGATCGCCGCTGAGCTTGCCGACTCCCGGGACGACGTGACCGTGCTCTACGGCCGTTGCGAACCGGACGAGGTGCGGCCGTTTCGGATCTGGTCCGGCTTATTGCGAACCGCGCTCGGGCAGGACGAAGGCATCGACCCGGCCGAAGTGGTCGGCGCGGACGGTCCGACCCTGGCCCGGCTGCTGCCGGAGCTCGTCTCGCGCATGGATCTGCCCGCACCGGGGCCCACCGTCGATCTCGAATCGGAGCGCCGGGCGCTTTTCGGCGCGGTGATGCGAATGATCGGCCGGCTGACCGCGGCGCGGCCGATGCTGATCATCCTCGACGATCTCCAGTGGGCCGACCGGTCAACCCTGAGGCTGCTCGCGAGCCTCGCCGGCGACGACCCGCTCCGTGGGGTCCTCGCCCTCGGCATCTACCGCGACACCGAGGTTCCCGCCGGCGGCCACCTGCCCGAGACCCTGACCGATCTGCAGCGTCGCCGACCGACCGTGCGCATACATGTCGGGGCTCTGCGGCCGGGTGAGGTGCGTTCCCTGATCGCGGAACGCGTCGACGGGGACCTAGCCACGCGGATCCACGACCAGACCGGCGGCAACCCGTTCTTCATCGAGCAGATCGTGCGCCACCTCGAAGAGACGGGCGAGACAGACCCGTCCCTGGTGCCGGGCGAGGTCCGCCAGGTGATCAAGCAGCGGGTCGCGCGCCTGAGCGAGGGCGGCCCGGAGCTGCTGGCACGGGCCGCCGTGATCGGCCGCGAGTTCGACCTCGGCATCCTGATGCGGACCACCAACCTGGACGAGGACGAAGCGATCCATCGCCTCGACGAAGCGGTCATCGCCGGGCTGCTGGACGAGTCGGAGACGGTGCCCGGCCGGTACTCGTTCGTGCATGAGTTGCTGCGGTCGACCCTGGAGAACGAGCTCGGCCTGACCCGACGGTCGACCATCCACCGGAACATCGGGGAGGCCCTCGAACAGCGCAACAGGTCGCGCCCCGAAGGCGGCCGGGGCCGGGACCTCGGCTCCCTGGCCTGGCACTTCTCCCTGGCGGGGCCGACCGAGATCGACCGCGCCGTCCAGTATTCGGCCCAGGCCGCGAAGCAGGCTGAAAGCCGGCTGGCCTTCGACGAGGCGGTCGACTTCTACGACGGGGCGATCGCCGCCTGCCGGGCCGACGAGCCGGTCGACCACGGCCTGCTGGCCGAACTGCTGATCAGCCGGGCCGAAGCCGAGTGGCGGTTGGGGCGCCTGCCGCAGTCGGGCGTCACCTTCGTCGAGGCGACCGAGGCGGCACGGAAGTCCGGTCTGCCCGAGCCGTTCGCGCGCGCCGCCAACGGGGTCAGTTGGGGCAGCTGGGAGACCTTCGACGACGTACGGGACATGCCGATCAACCTGCTCACCGAGGCGCTTGAGATGCTGGCGCCCGGCGACGGCCCCATACGAGCGGAGGCGATGGCCAACCTGAGCCACCTGAAGTTCTTCAGCGGTGATCCGGACGACGACGCGAACGAGATGAGCCGCGAAGCGCTGGAGATGGCCGAACGCCTGGGCGACGAAGCCTTCCTCAAGGCGGTGGTGTCGCTGCACTACTACCTGCTGCAGAGCACCACTCCCGCGTACCGGATGGAGGCGGCCGACCGCGCGGTGCGCGTCGCGGAGCAGTCGGCCGACCGCGAGGATCTCGGCGAGGCGCTCGCGCTGCGGGCCTTGATCCGAACCAATGCGGGCCGGGGCGCGGAGGCGGCAGCGGACATCGCCAGGCACAGCGCCCTGAGCGCCACCCTGCCGCAGATCCGGAACACGAACTACTCGCTACGCGCCTCCCGCTGCTTCCTGGAGGGGCGCTGGGCGGAGGGCGAGCAGATCAGCCGGGAATGCATGTCCGGCGAAGGCCTCACCTCCTCGGCCCGGATCGCGATGCAGGACGCGATGCACTACATGGACTACGCCCACCGGGGACGCCTGGGGGAGGTGATCGAGGTGATCGAGATCGAGGCGGCGGTGGCGAGGTCGTGGAACGCCTGGCCCGCCTGGGAGACCGGCCTGGCCCTGAGCCACTATCAAGCCGGCGACCACGACCGGGCCCGCGAGCTGCTGGAGGAGATCGACTTCGAGAGCCTGGGGTCGATCACACGGATGGAGCTGCTGAGACCGGTGTTCTGCGGAGTGGCGACGATGCTGACCGTCGAGCTCGGCGACGTCGAGAAGGCCCGGGTCGTCCACGGCCTGATGGACCCGATGGATGACATGTGGACCATCTTCGGACCGGGAGCACCGACTTTCGGCCCCCGCAGCCTGCTGCGAGGTGAGTTGTGCCTGGTCCAGGAGCGAGACAGGGACGCGGCGACCGCGCTCGAGAACGCGATCGTGACCTGCGAGGCGATGAGCGCGAGGCCGTTCCTCGCTCGTGCCCAGCTCGCCCTGGCCGAAGCGCTGCGGCGGCTGGGCGATCCCGACGGCGAGGAACGGACCCGGGCCTTGCGCGAAGCGGGTGAGTGCACCGCGCAAGAGCTCGGCATGGCGCCGCTGCTGCGGCGGTTCGCCACGGACTGAACCTGGATCGAGACCGGGACCGGCCGGCCCCGCCTCCGTCAGGCGGGCCGGATCAGTGGAGGCCGGGTCCGGATCGCTGCCACTCGACCTGGCCGCGGCCCTCGTCGGCGGAGCGACCTTCCACGTCATCCCACTTGTGGAGGAGGCTCTTCAGGGTTGCGACCGACTCCGGATCGTGAGCGGCTATCCGTCCGGCCAGTTCGAGCGCGGTGTTCTCGGTGGCTGCACCCGGGGCGACCTGGTTGACCAGGCCGATACGGAGCGCTTCGTCGGCCTTGACCGTGTTCGACGTCAGCAGCAGGTACTTGGCGTGGGAAAGCCCGCAGAGGGTTACCAGGCGGGCGGGCCCGACCGGCACTCCCAGGGCGGCCCCGGGGAAACGCATCTGCAGGTTGGATCCACCGACCCGCACGTCGCAGGCGGTCGCGATCTCGGCCCCGCCGCCGACGGTGTAGCCGTGGCAGGCGGCGACCGTCGCCTTGGGAAACTGGACGACCGCGTCGTACAGATCGGCGAAGAGCTGCATCTTGCGGACCTTGCCTTCCTCGTCGACGTCTTCCTTGATGTCCGCCCCCGCGGAGAAGGCCATGTAATCCGTCGAAGAGAAGACGAGCACCCGGACCGCGTCGTCGGTGCGGGCCGTTTCGACGTGGGCGAGCAGCTCCTCCAGCATCTCCGAGTTGATCGCGTTCAGGGCCTTCGGGCGATCGAGCCGGATCAGGGCGATACCGCGGTCATCTACTTCGTAAGTGGTGAGGCTCATGTCTCCTTCGATTCAGGATCGGTGCCGGCGGCTAGTTGCTCGACAAGTCTTTCGGTTGCCCGGGCGGCGTCGTCGACCAGGGCACTCACCTGGTCGGCCGGCTCCGAGAAGCGGCCGAGGACGTATCCGGCGACGCGGTCCGGGTCGGTGGAGTCGGGTCGGTCCACGCCGACCCGGACTCGCCAGAAATCGGGTGTGCCGAAACCGGCCTTGAGGCTCTTCAGCCCGTTGTGCCCGGCCAGGCCACCACCCTGGCGGACCCGGATGTCGCCGAAGCCGAGATCGATCTCGTCATGGACGGCGATCACCCGGTCGACCGGGATCTTGCGGGAACCGGCGGCCGGCCCGGCCGACTTGCCGGACTCGTTCATGTAGGTCTGGGGACGCAGCAGGACCACCCGCGGGCCGCCGGGAACCGTGCGGCCGTCGGTGATCAGACCGCGGTACTTCTCCTTCGAACGGGGTAGGTCCCACCGGTCGATCAACGCTTCGATGACCATGAAGCCGACGTTGTGCCGGCTCCGCTCGTACTCCCGGCCCGGATTGCCGAGCCCGACGATCAGGATCGGGCCGTCGCCGGAGTCACCCTCGTCGGGGTGACCTTTCCGGCGAAACAGCGACAG
>JBEBXB010000031.1:0-13303 GCA_040391885.1 Conexibacter woesei
GATCCTCCTGTTCACCGTCCCTGTGTTCATGCTGGCGGCGCCGTTGGCGCTCGGGCGGTACGTCGGCGAGGAACTGATCGTGCGGCTGGCCCGACTGATGCGTCCCGACCGGCGGCGCCTGCCGACGAGCCCGTTCCGGCTCCCTTCGGGACACACGACCCGGGCAGCGCTGGCTTTCAGCGCCAGGCTTTCCGGACGCGCCCCGCCTCTCCCTGTCTGAAACCCACGCGAAGCTCCGCCGTGCCCGCGAGATCGCCGGCCGGTGGGATTTACCCGTGCTCCCCATGGAGCCAGACAGGAGACCCGATGAACTGCCCCCCAGGAGTGGATCGCTCCCCGAACAACGCGTTCGCCGTCATCGCCGCGCTTGCCGCGGCCCCATTGGCCCTGGTCGCCGTGAGCCTCGCGATGGCCGCCCCGGCGTTCGCGCCCCCGGGCACCCCCGACTTCCGAGCCGTGGTCGACGCGATCGCCCCGGCGGCGCGCGCCGCCGGACTCAAAGCCGAAGTCGTCAACTTCGACGACCACGTCGTGTTGACGAACGACTCCGGCTCGGACATCCTCATCCTCGGCTACGACGGTGAGCCCTACGCTCGGATGTCCGCCGACGGTCGGGTCGAGGTGAATCTCAACTCCCCGACCTACTACCTGAACGAAGATCGGTTCGCCAACGTGGCGCTGCCGGAGCGGGCCGACAAGAAGGCGAAGCCGGCATGGGAGGAAGTGGAATCGACCGGCCGGTTCGAGTGGCACGATCACCGTTCCCACTACATGAGCGAGGGCACGCCGCCTCAGGTCAAGGACGAGTCGCAGAGGACGAAGGTCTTCGACTACCGGATCCCGATCGAGGTCGACGGGAAATCGGCCGCGATCAACGGGACGCTGTTCTGGCACGGGAAGGAGACGGGAACGCCGCTGCTGCCGTTCATCGTGCTCGCCGTCGCGGTGCTCGGCGCCGGGGGGTTCCTCCTGGTCCGTCGGCGAAACGGCCGGGACGAAGAGACGGTCGAGAACAAGGAACGCGAAGTCTGGTGACGATCCGGCGCCCCCTTCTCTCCTGGGCGGTTGCGGCCGCGGTCTTGTTCGTCGCCGTCCTGGCGATGCTTTCCGGCCCCACGGACGCGGATGCCCACGCGGTCCTGGAAAGCTCGACCCCATCGCGCGGGGCCGTGCTCGAAACGGGGCCGGGCCAGGTCGAGTTCCGGTTCAACGAACCGGTGGAGGCGAGCTTCGGCGCGGTTCAGGTATTCGACTCGTCCGGGGCGGAGATCCAGGAAAGCGAAATACCCCCTTCCGGCGACGGTCGGGAGATCGGGGCGGTCCTGCCGTCTTCGCTGGAGCCGGGTTTCTACACGGCCATCTACCGCGTGGTCTCCGCCGATTCCCATCCCGTTTCCGGCGGGATCACGTTCTCGGTGGATCCGGCAGGAAGCGGCGAGGGCGGGTCCGTGGGCGGAAAGACGATCTCGGAGCTGCTTGCCTCCAGCGAGGCCGGGCCGGTGACCGAGGCCGGGTTCTGGCTGGATCGATGGGTCGGCTTCGTGGCTTTGGCCTTGGCGGTCGGATCGTTCGCGTGGCTTTTCCTGGTCTGGGGCAAGGTGCGGCGGGCGATCCCGGAAGTGGAGACCGCCTCGGCGGCGGTCGGGTCGAGGTTGCGACGGACGATTCTCGGCGCGGCGATCTTCGGAATCGTCGCTTCCCTGCTGGGAATCCCCTTCCAGGGGGCGATCGCGACCGGCAAGGACTTCTGGCAGGCATTCGGCGGCGGCATCCCGGTTGAGGTGCTATCGACCCGGTTCGGCACCGTGATGCTGATCCGGGCGGCGGCGTTCGCGGCCCTCGTCCCGTTGGCCCTGGTCGCCGTCGACGCGGTCCGTGGCGGGCGTCCCCGGCCGACCGTAGCCCTGGCGATCGCGTCCGCGGCGGTGGGGGCGGTCGTACTGGTCGTGACCCCGGGCCTGGCGGGCCATGCCTCCACCCAGGACCCGGTCTGGCTGCTCTTTCCCAGCGACATCGTCCACGTCGCGGCGATGGCCGTGTGGTCGGGTGGCCTGGCCGTGACCCTCTGGTTGCTGCCGGCAGCCACCGGCGCCGTGTCCGGAACCGAGCGGCGCACCGACGTGCTGCTTGCCGGAATGCTTCGGTTCTCGACGGTCGCCCTGGTCGCGGTCGCGCTGATCGCGGTGTCCGGGACGGTCCAGGCGGTGGCCGAGGTCGGTAGTTTCGGCGCGCTGCTGGACACCGCGTTTGGCCGTGCCGTCCTCGCGAAGATCGTGATCTTCGCGCTGCTGATCGGGCTCGGCGCCGCGAATCGGCGGCGGGTCATCCCGGCGCTCCTGTCCCGCCGCTCCCGACGCGGCCCTCCGGGGAAGGCCGGCGTCGCCGCCCGGCGCAACCTGCGGCTCGAGACGGTGCTGGTGACGTTGGTGCTCGCGATCACCGCTGCCCTCGTCAGCTACCCGCCCCCGGAATCGATTGGTGCCGGGCCGCTTTCCGGCTCCTTCCGCACCGCCGGCGACCGGATCGAATACACACTGGATCCGGCTCGGGTCGGGTCGAACGAAGCCCACATCTACATATTCGACGACAGCACCGGGGCGCCGGTGGAGGTGAAATCCCTGGAGCTCTCGTTCGACCCGCCCGCCGAAGGCGACACCCCGATCGAGGCCGATGTCCGGAAGGCCGGTCCCGGCCACTACGTGGCTCCCGCCGTGACCCTGGCGATCAAGGGCGAGTGGACGGCGACTGTGGCGATCCGCTTCTCCCGGTTCGAAGAGAGCGTCGAGTCCTTCGAGGTGAAGATCCGATGACTTTCACCCTGCTCGGCTTTCTGCCGGCGATCGCGCCGCTGCTGATCCTGATCGCCTTCCTTCTGAACGACCGGTACCCCGGGGAGCGGGCTATCGAAAGCGTGCGCCGGTTCTTTCACCGGCTATCCGTGTCGAGCCCGACCCCGGTCGAGCGCGAGGCGGCTATCGCCGGCCCGCGCCCTGTCCGCGGCGGACGGCTCATCGCCTTCTCTCTGGCCGGCCGGGGCCCGCCGTTTCCGGCTTGACCCCTCGAGGGGATTCGAGTCGATTTCGGCCGGCGATCGCCGGCTCTGAGAAAGGAACAAGATGAGAAACAGATTGACGGCGGCCATCGTGGCCGCAATCGCAATGTCGCTGCCCGCGGCGGCCTCCGCCCATGTGACGGTTTCACCCGACGCGGCACCGGCGGATGGTTACGCGATGCTCGACTTCGCCGTGCCTCACGGCTGTGACGGTGCCGCGACGACGAAGGTGGCCATCCAGATGCCGCCTCAGGTGATTTCCGCCACCCCGGAAGAGGTCGCCGGCTGGACGGTCCGGACGAAGGTGGGCAAGCTGCCAGAGCCGGCCGAGCAGCATGGCGAGACGGTCACGGAAGGGGTGCGTCAGGTGACCTGGACGGGAGGTCCCTTGCCGGACGCGCACCTCCAGAGGTTCGGTCTGAGCGTCGCCCTGACCGGCGAGCCCGGTGAGTCGGTGCCGTTCAAGGTGGTCCAGGGATGTGCCGGAGGCGCGGAGACAGCGTGGATCCAGGTGGCTTCGGCCGACGGGCCGGAGCCCGATCATCCGGCACCGGCCGTGACCTTGACGGCCGCGGAGGACGGCCATGGACATGACGCCGCCGATTCATCCGGTGCGACGCCGGTCGCCGCCGTCTCGAATGACGATTCCGGCAACGGTCTCGCCATCGCGGCTCTGATCGTCGGCGCACTCGGGCTGGTCGCGGGCACGACGGCGTTGCTCCGCTCCCGCCGGTCGATGGGTTAGGAATCAGCGATGAGGAAATTCCTGATTGCCCTGATCGCGCCGATCACGTTCCTGGTCGCGTTCGCCCTGCCGGGCTTCGCCCAGGCCCATGTCGAGATCGGCCCGGTCAAGGCGCCGGCGGCGAAACCGGTGAAGTTCACCTTCACCGTCGGCCACGGTTGCGACGGGGCGGCGACGAACAGGCTCGTCGCCCAGATCCCCGAGGGGGTGACCGCCGCCCGGCCGCTTCGAGTGGATGGCTGGAAGACCCGCTCGACCGGCGACAAGCTCGTCTGGAGCGGGGGACCCCTCGGCGATCACGACCACGGTGAGTTCCCCTTCAAGGCGACGCTTGCCGGCGAGCGGGGCGACAAGATCGTGTTCAAGGTGATCCAAGGCTGTGAGGGCGGGGCCGAAACCGCCTGGATCCAGGTCGGCGGGAAAGCCGGCCAGTCCGACGACGGCGAACACGACGCACCCGCCCCGGTCGTCACCCTCACCACGTCCGGCGACGTGCTGGACGCGGCCGACGATTCGGCTGCCGCGGTACCGGACGAAGCGGCTCCGGCCGACGACGCCGAGACCACATCCAAGTCGGACGACGACGGTGGCATTTCGCCGATGCGGATCGTCGGGCTGGTGTTGATCGTGGCGGCGGCCACCGCCTACATCGTCATGCGGAGGAACCGACGCAAGGGGTGATCGCGCGGACGGGCCGGGGCGATTCAGGCCCGGACCGTCGCTCGCGGTCCGGCGGTACGGGGGCCGACGAGAGTGACCGCCGGGCCGGTGTGGCGGAGGGCCGGCGGGCCGGCGGGCCGGTGGGCCGCCTCAGCGTGGCCGGCGACGCCGGCCGGCCGGCTTGCGCCCTCGCGATTCGAGACGGCCGCGGCTCGACTCCTTGGCCGAGACCTGCCTCATGCCCCTGACCTGGTTGAAGAGGATCAGCTCGGCGCAGCGCTGATGCCAGTGGGAGTGCTCGGTGCCGCCGACCCGGCCGACGTACTGGACGACCACGTGCTCGTCACCGATCTGGATCTCACCCTTGCAGCCACCGCAGTGGTAGTACTTCTGAGAGATCGATCGGATGATCCAGATCTCGTCGCCCTCGTCGGTGAGGCCGGTCAGGCTTGTACGGCGGTTTGGGAGTCCGGAGAATGAAGGCATAGTCGCTGCACGTTGAAGGGAAACGGGGGGACGGAGCGAAATGGTCGGCGTGAGCACAGTGATCGCCGAAACCAAGACCCTGTCAACTTACATCCAGGATCGGATAGCCGATTTCTCCCGGTCTCAGAAGGACGTCGCCCGGTATATCGTCGATCATCTGGACGAAGCCGCCTTCCTGACAGCGGAAGAGCTCGCCCGCCGCGCCGGCACGTCGTCCTCGACGGTGGTCCGGTTTTCGCAGGCGCTCGGTTTCGAGGGCTATCCCGAACTGCAGAGCTCGGCGATCGAGGAGTACCGCGCCACCGTCGGCGCCGGCGCCGACCCATCCGGCCGGATGCTCTTCTCCTTCGACCACTCCGAGTTCGAGGCCTCGCTCGGCACCGATCACGCCAACCTCGAGGAGACCGCCCGCAAGCTGACCGAGGAGCAGATCGACCAGGCGGTCGCGGCGCTCTCCCAGGCCAGCCAGGTCGTGGTCGTCGGCACCGACCAGATGGCCTTCTTCGCCAGCTACCTGCGGCACACCCTCAGCCTGCTCGACATCCGGGCGGAGATCGTCACCTCGACCGCCGGCCCCTCGCTCCAGCGGCTCGGCCGGATCGACGGCGACACCCTGGTGATCACGCTCTCGTCCGGTCGCTCGCACGCTCTGCTCGCCCGGGCGATGAAGCTCGCCGGGCATCGCGGCGCCCGTACCCTCGCGATCGCCGACGCCACCCTCTCCGAAGCGGTCGAGGGTGCCGAGATGAGCCTCTACTACTCGTCCAACAGCCCTTCGTTCCTGCGTTCCAACACGGCCCTGATGGCGCTGGTCCACGCTCTCGCCCACGGCGTCTACTCGCGCAACGAGGACGCCCACCGCGACCGCATCCGCGCCTACAAGTTGAAGTAAAGGCTCGGCCCCGGCGGCCGGACGTCGGGATAAACCCGGCCCGGCCACGGCGACGCCCGCTCGATCCGCCCGCCGGACCCCGGTCGGCGCGGTCGAATCTCTATATTTGAGCCAATGGCTGAGGAAGCGACGTTTCGAGTGAAGACGGGCCTTGCAGAGATGCTGAAGGGCGGCGTGATCATGGATGTGGTCGACGCCGAACAGGCGAAGATCGCCGAGGAAGCCGGGGCCTGCGCGGTCATGGCTCTGGAGCGCGTGCCGGCGGACATCCGGCGCGACGGCGGCGTGGCCCGCATGTCGAATCCGAAGATGATCAAGGAGATCCAGGACTCGGTCTCGATCCCGGTCATGGCCAAGGTCCGGATCGGGCACTTCGTCGAGGCCCAGGTACTGCAGTCGCTCTCGATCGACTTCATCGACGAGTCCGAGGTCCTGACCCCGGCCGACGAGGTCAACCACGTCGACAAGTTCGAGTTCGACGCGCCGTTCGTCTGCGGCGCGACCAACCTCGGCGAGGCCCTGCGCCGGATCGGCGAGGGCGCCGCGATGATCCGCTCCAAGGGCGAGGCCGGCACCGGCAACGTGGTCGAGGCCGTCCGCCACATGCGCGAGATCGTCGGCGGCATCCGCCGCCTCGGCACCCTCACCTCGACCGAGCTCGGCGCCGCCGCCAAGGAGCTTCGCGCCCCGCTGGATCTCGTCCGCGAAGTCGCGAACACCGGCTGGCTGCCCGTCCCGATGTTCTGCGCCGGCGGCATCGCCACTCCGGCGGACGCGGCCCTGATGATGCAGCTGGGCGCCGAAGGCAACTTCGTCGGTTCCGGCATCTTCAAGAGCGACGACCCGGAGACGCGCGCCCAGGCAATCGTCGAGGCCACCACCCACTTCAACGATCCCGACCGCATCGCCGCCGCCTCCGAGAAGCTCGGCGAGGCGATGCCCGGTATCGAGATGTCCTCGCTCGATGAGAGCGGACGTCTCGCCAGCCGCGGCTGGTAGCAGCGAGCGAAATCCTCCGGTGAGCCCGCATGGCGACGTCACGCCCGGGCTCACCGGCGTCTCACCGGTCGCCGGGCCAGCGGCCGTGAACGGGCGAGCGCGAACATCCGCCGGTCCCCGGATCGGCGTCCTGGCCGTGCAGGGCGGCTTCGCGACCCACCTCGATCACCTCCGGCAGGTCGGGGCAGAGGGGGTGGAGGTACGGCTCCCGTCGGACCTGGACGGTCTCGACGGACTGATCCTCCCGGGCGGGGAGAGCACCACGATCCTGATGGGGATCGAAAGCGCCGGGCTCGGCCCCGCCATCGCCGCGCACCACCAGGCCGATCGCCCGATCCTCGGAACTTGTGCCGGGATGATCGTCGCCGGCCGCGAGAACCTCGGGCTGATCGACATCACCACCAAGCGAAACGCCTTCGGGCGCCAGCTGGCGTCGTTCGAGGACGAGATCGAGCTGCGGGAGATCGCCGACGCCCCGGTGCGGGCAGTCTTCATCCGGGCGCCTTGGGTGGAAGAGGTGGGTGCCGGGGTGGAAATCCTCGCCGAGGTCGGGAACCATCCTGTGGCCGTGAGGCAGGGAAGCGTCACGGCGCTGTCGTTCCACCCAGAACTCACCCCGGACAGTCGCGTCCACGGCTGGTTCGCCCGGGTCTGCGCGACCTGACCGAAGCTGGTTTAGTCCGGCAGCGGCGAGCCGGCGAGCGTGAAGAACCAGGCGAGCAACGCCACGCAGGCGATCAGCACCGAGCCGACGATCACGGTTTCGAGCAGCGAGGGTGGGTGCTGCGTAGAGGAGCTGTCGCGGAGGCTCCGCAGCCACCCGAGACGGATCGGAACCACGTCGTGGGTGCCGGTCAGCCGCAGATAGACCTCGTTCAGGAGACCGAGGATCCAGGCGACGACCAGGATCGAGCCGATCACGCCGAACAGGACCACCGCGTAGGGGCCCAGGGAAGGGAACTGCGTGGCGGCGAGCTGAGACCCGATCCACAGCCAAGCCAGCGGGATCACGGTCCACAGAGAAAGCGCGCACAACAGCATCAGGGTGGCGATCGCTCCGGCCGCCAACTGGCGGGGGCCGGGCAGGTGGTGGGGGTGCTCCGGCTTCGGATCGTCTTGCGTCATCTCTGCCCCAATAGAATCACAGCCATGGCTGGTCACTCGAAATGGTCTTCGATCAAGCACAAGAAGGGCGCTGCCGACGCTAAGCGCGGCAAGCTCTTCACAAAGCTCGCCAAGACGATCACCGTCGCGGCACGCGAGGGTGGTGGTGACCCGGAGGGGAACCCCGCCCTGGCGACGGCTATCCAGAAAGCCCGGGCGGAGTCGATGCCCAAGGCGAACATCGAGCGGGCGATCGATCGCGGGACCGGCGAAGGGCCGGATGCCGTCATCGTCGAGCGGATCCAGTTCGAGGGCTACGGGCCGGGCGGCGTGGCCGTCCTGGTGGAGGCGCTGACCGACAACCGGAACCGGACCTCCGCCGAGGTCCGCCATGCGTTCAGTCGCCACGGCGGCAGCCTCGGGGAGCCCGGTTCGGTCGCGTGGATGTTCGAGACCCACGGGATCGTGAGGGTCGACGGCAGCCAGTACAGCGAGGACGACCTGATCGGCGCGATCGACGCCGGGGCCAGCGACGTGATCGAGGAGGACGGCCACCTCAAGGTGCTGGCGGAGCCGGCGGACCTGACCGCCGTGCGCGAGGCGATCGAAGCCGAAGGCATCCCGGCTGGTGATTTCGGGCTCGAGGTGGTGCCGAAGAACACGGTCGAGATCGACGAGGGCGACGCCGGCACGCTGATCAAGCTGCTCGACGCGATCGAGGACCAGGACGACGTCAACGAGGTGCACGCCAACTTCGACATCCCGGACGAGGTCCTCGAGAAGCTGGCCGGGTGACCCGAACCCCAATTCGGAAGGTGTCCGACGGGGTGTGGAGAATGGGTTGCAATGAGAGTGGTGATGGGCATAGACCCGGGAACGGCCAACCTCGGGTTCGGCGTGATCCGGGTCGACGGCGCCCACATGGTCGCCCTCGACGGCGGCGTGATCGAAACCGAGGCCGGTGAACCGATCGAGCGTCGCCTTTCCCGTCTGCACGGTGCCTTGGTGGAGCTGATCGAGTGGCATCGCCCTTCGGCATTCGCGATCGAGGATCTCTACTTCGGCAAGAACGTGGGCTCGGCGATGAAGGTGGGCCAGGCATCCGGTGTCTCGCTGCTGGCCGCCGCCCAGCGGGAGATCGACTGCTTCGCCTACACGCCGCAACAGATCAAGCAGTCGGTGTGCGGCTCCGGCGGGGCCGGTAAGCGCCAGGTTCAGAAGATGGTGGCCCTGCGACTCGGGCTGGCCGAAGCACCCCATCCGGATCATGCCGCCGATGCGCTGGCCGTGGCGATCTGCCATGGCGGTACCGCGGGACGACGGGAAGCGATCGCTGCCGCCACCGCGGCCGAGCCCTCCCGGCCCCTGCGGGTGGCGAGTTGATCGCCACCGTCCGCGGGGAGGTCCTGGTCCGCCGCGCCGATTACGTCGTGATCGAGGCGGCCGGCGTCGGCTACCGCCTGACCGTCAGCTCGGAGACCTTGCGAAGCGTGCCCGCCGCCGGCCAGCAGACCTTCCTCCACGCCGAGACCATCAGCCGGGACGACAGCATCAACCTGTACGGCTTCGCCTCGGAGGAGGAGCGCGACCTCTTCGGGCTGCTGATCGGCGTCAGCGGGATCGGCCCAAAGGTCGCCGTCGCGACGCTCTCGGGCGGTCCTCACCGCGAGCTGATCAGGGCGATCATCGCCGGCGACGCCAAGCGTTTCCAGGCGGTTCCCGGGATCGGCAAGCGGACCGCGGAGCGGATCATCCTCGAGCTGAAGGACCGGGTGACGCTGGAGGCCGAGGAAGCGGGGGAGGGGCCGATCTCCACCGCGAGCCTGGACGCCCGGGGACTCGCCCGCGACGGGCTGATCAACCTCGGCTATCAGCCATTGGAGGCGGAGCAGCTCCTCGACGCCGTCACCGCCGGCGGGGCCTCGCACGACGAGGACGATCCCCAGGCCCTGATCGGCGCGGCGCTGAAGCATGCGGCCGCCGCGAAGCGGAGCTGAGATGGCTGACCTGCCGGACATCGGTGGCCGCCGGATCAACCTCGGCGTAGAAGCGGAACTGCCGGAGGGCGCCGAGCCGCGCGTCCACGATGCCCGGGCCGACCAGCCCGACCAGGAGCTCGACCGGTCGTTGCGACCGCCGAAGCTCGCCGATTTCGTCAACCAGAAGCAGGTCACCGAGCAGCTCGCCGTCTTCATCGAGGCCGCCCAGCGAAGGGGAGAGCCACTCGACCACGTGCTGCTCGCCGGGCCGCCCGGGCTCGGCAAGACCTCGCTGGCCAACATCGTCGCCGCCGAGATGGGCGTGCCGCTCATCCAGACGGCGGGGCCGGCCCTGGAGCGCAAGGGGGACGTGGCCGCCTTCCTGACCTCGCTCGAGCCAGGCTCGGTCTTCTTCATCGACGAGATCCATCGGCTCGGCCGCGCCGTCGAGGAGACCCTCTACCCGGCGATGGAGGACGGCGAGCTCCCGGTGGTGCTCGGCCAGGGAGCCGGCGCCCAGACCGTCACGTTGCCGCTGCCGCCGTTCACGTTGATCGGGGCGACGACCCGCAGTGGCCTGTTGACCACCCCTCTGCGGGATCGGTTCGGGGTCTCCCACCGTCTCGAGTACTACGACCCCGCACATCTTTCGCAGATCGTCCGCCGCTCGGCGGGAATCCTCGGAGTGGAGATCGACGACGCCGGCGCCCTCGCCATCGCAGAACGATCCCGGGGTACGCCCCGGGTGGCCAACCGGCTGCTGAAGCGGGTCCGCGACTTCGCCGAGGTCAAGGGCCAAGGCACGGTCGACGAGGAGATGGCGGGCATGGCGCTGGAGCTGCTCGAAGTCGATCACGTCGGCCTCGACCGCGCCGACCGGGCGCTTCTGGACCTGATCGCGACCCGCTTCGGAGGCGGACCGGTCGGCCTCTCGACCATCGCGGTCGCCATCGGTGAGGAGCAGGACACGATCGAGGACGTGCTCGAGCCGTACCTGCTGCAGCTCGGCTTCATCAAACGGACCCCCAGGGGCCGGGTGCTGACCCCGGCCGCCTTCGACCACCTCGGGATTCCCGTCCCGACCGGTCACCAGCAACTCTTCTAGCCCGCCGGTCGGTCAGCTGCGAATCGCGACCGAGGCCGCGAACCCTTCGCGCCAACTCGGGTAGGCGGGAACCCACCCGAGCTCCTGCCGGGCCTTGGCGTTGCTCGCGCCACGGCCGTCGAGCGCGATGTCCACCGTCGACCGCCCGGCGATCAGGCGGGCGAGCCAGGCCGGGACCCGACGTGGCGGACGCGCGCCGAGAGAGGCGGCGAACCCGGGCAGCCACTCGGACATCGGGGCCGGATCATCATCGACCACGTTGTAGACGCCGGCGCCCCGGTCGAGCGCGGCGACCGTCGCCGAGGCCGCATCGTCGACGCTGACGAAAGAGGTGACTCCGGTCCCGGCCCCGACGATCGGCAGCCGGCGCTGCGCCACCTCACGGCCGAGGTGCCCCTCCGGCGAGTACCAGGTGCCGAACCCGTAGAGCAGGCCGTAGCGCAGGACCACCGACTCGAACCGTCCGTCACCCAGGGCCATCCCCTCCAACTTCAGGGCGGCGGCGTTGCGGGGACCGTCGTCCACGGGGTCCGTCTCCGACTTCACGGGGCCGCCGACGGGGGCGTACAGGAAGGCGACGCTCTGGGTGATCATCCGGCGGGCCCCGGCGGCGGCCGACGCCTCGATCAGGTTGCGGCCGCCCTCGACCCGCAGCCGGTCGTTGGCGGCGAAGAATCCCTTCTTCTTCGGCGTGAACTTCGGAGGGAGGCTGGTCAGCTGGTTGACGACCACCTCCGGACCGGCCTCGGCGACGGCGGCCTTCAAAGCCTCCGGGTCGAGCGCGTCGCAGACGACGCCCGTCGCCCCGGCCGCGGCTACCTCGGCTGCCCGGGCAGCGGTCCGGCTGCTTCCCGTGACCTCGTGGCCGGCCGCGACGAGCTGGCGTACGAGGGGGCGGCCGATTGCGCCTGAAGCACCTGCGACGAAGACTTTCATCCTGATACTCAACCAGATCCCCGGCCTTTCGACCAGCCGGGGATCCGGTCTGGAGTCACTCCGTGGCGGTTGCGACCTTCGACGGGATCGAAGCTTCGCTCCTGCGGTTGCGGCTGTGCATGAACCGGGCGAACAGCCCCGCGGTGATGAACATGAAGAGGCTGTACACGGCGGCCGGGATCATCAGGGCATCCACATCGAGCATTCCTGCGACGGCAATCGCGACGGTGGCGTTATGCACCCCGAGCTCCAACGCGATCGCGGTCGCCTGGCGGTCGTTCAATCGGACCACTCGCGAAAGCGTGAAGCTGATCGCCATCGCCAGCAGGTTCAGGCAGAGGGCGGCGAGCGCGACCTTGGCGAAGTGCTCCTTGATCAAGTCGAACTCAGCCATGACCGCGCCGATGACGACAAGCACGAACAGCACGAGGGAGACGGGGGACAGACGGGCCCGCAGCGACTCCGCCCGGGTCCCGATGCGGTGATGGAGCCAAAGGCCGATGGCCAGCGGCAGGACGGTGATCAGGAAGGTCCGGAGAGCCACAGAGAGCATGTTGATCTCGTCGAGGTTGCCGACGTTGCCGAAGCGGTCGGTCGCCAGCCCGAGGAAGAGCGGGATGGTGAGGACGGCGACCACCGACGAGATCGCGGTCATCGTGATCGAGAGGGCGGTCTCGCCCTTGGCCAGGTGGGTGAACATGTTGGCCAGGGTGCCTCCGGGCGTTGCCCCGAGCAGGACCAGCCCGACCGCCATCTCGGCGTTCAGGTTGAAGACCTCGGCCAGCCCGAAGGCCAGGAAGGGCGAGATCAGCAAAAGGTTGAACAACCCGACCCCGACGCCCTTCGGGATCAGTACGACCCTCTTGAAGTCATCGACCGTCAAGCCGAGACCAAGTGTGAACATGATGATCGCGAGCGCGACCGGCAAGACGACTGACGTCATCAAGGCAAGACTCCCATTCTGTAGTTCCTCCTGAGTTCCACCTCCCCGGTGGTTTTGCGGACGATACGCGAACCGTCGGCGGACGGTCATGGAACCGGTCCGGGTCGTCACGGAGGAGCGGATTGCAACTTCGCGGGGGTACGGTCGGGACGCCGAGCGCGGCGCTCCACTAAATTTCCGTCGGATGCCTTTCTTCATCTGCCCCAACTGCGGTAGCCGTGAATCGAGCGGCGACCGGAACGCCGGTTTCAGCACAAGGCCAAAGGGGTGCGCCAAGTGCGGCTTCGGGTTTGTCTTCGAGCTGCTGGACGACTACTACCCGGCGCCGAACGCCGCCTTCTTCGTCTGCGATCAGCAGGCCAGGGTGATCGACGCCGGCCGGGGCAGCTACGAGCTGACCGG
>JBEBXB010000032.1:0-13264 GCA_040391885.1 Conexibacter woesei
GCCGGGCCGGCATCCCCTGGGAGGAGCGGATCGAGCTGGATGTCGAGTACGTCGACCGCCGATCCCTGGCGCTCGATCTGGAGATCCTGCGTCGCACGGTCTGGCTGGCCGCGACAGGAAAGGGCCTCGCCCCCGACTGACGGATCTCACCACGCGTCCCGGTCCTTGCCCTTTGGCTAGGCTTCCCGGATGCGGATCGGCGAGATCATCAGCACGAGGCGCCCAGTCTTCTCGGTCGAGTTCTTCCCCCCGAAGACGGACGAGGGCCGGATTCAGCTATTCGAGACGGCCCGGACCTTGGCCGAGCTCGACCTGGGCTATGTCTCGGTCACGTATGGGGCCGGCGGCTCGACGCGTGACGGAACGGTGGACATCACCACCAGCCTGAAGGACGAGCTCGGGCTCGAGGTCATGGCCCATCTGAGTTGCGTCGGCGAGACGGCCGAGGGCCTCGACCTGACGCTCGACCGGCTGCGGGATGCCGACATCGACAACATCTTCGCCCTGCGTGGCGACCCGCCCCGTGGGGAAGAGGACTTCGTCCAGCCGGAAGGCGGCTTCGGCTCCGCGGCCGAGCTCACCGCTCACATCACGGGCAAGTACGACTTCGCGGTCGGTGGGGCCTGCTTCCCAGAGGTCCATCCCGAGGCGCCGGATCTCGACACCGACCTCGACTACCTGAAGACGAAGGTGGACGCCGGGGCGGAGTTCCTGATCACCCAGCTCTTCTTCGACAACCGTGCCTACTTCGACTTCGTCGAGGCGGCGCGGGCCAAGGGGATCGACGTCCCGATCATCGCCGGGATCATCCCCGTGACCGGCTACGCCCACACCAAACGGATCTGTGACCTCTGCGACGCGACGATCCCGGCCGAGCTGGAAGCGGCGATGCTGGCCGCGGAGGGCGATACCGAAGCAGAGTTCAACCTGGGCGTCGCCTACGCGGCCCAGCAGGCGGCCGAGCTGCTCGCCGCCGGAGTCCCGGGAATCCATTTCTACGCGTTGAACAAGGCGCCCGCGACGCGGGCCATCCTCGGGGCTCTGCGGGCGGCCCAGCCGTGGCGCGGCGCCCGGAATCAGTCGCTCGAGGCATGAGCCCGGCCGATCCGGCCGGTGAGGGACGTCCCACCGTCGGCGGCTACCTGATCGGCGCGATCCTGGTGGTGGCGATCATCGGCGGGGTCTGGCTGGCGATCCGTTCCGGCGGGGACGAGGCGAGCGGAGGGGCCGCCCACATCTCGGCGGCGTCTGGGTCGACGAACGGGCTCACCCCGGATGAACGGGTCGGCGTCGCGCCACCCGCCGGTGTCGACGCAGAGCCTCACGACGGCACCTCCCCGGAGGCGGATTCCGCTCTCGCCGGGGCGGCGGCCCGGGCGAAGTGCGTGCTCCGGGAGGGTCTGGCCGAGGAGGGCCGCGCCCACCTGACCCGGGAGGACCCGGTGCCCGATTACGCCACCGATCCGCCGACCTCGGGCGACCACATCGGCCCCCCGCTGCAGCAGGCCGATGGCGCCTGGCTGGATCCCGCCGCGCCGGTGGATGTCGTCCACTCCCTGGAGCACGGCCGGATCGCGATCCAGTACGACCCGGGGATCCCGGAGCGGGACCAGCTCGCGCTCAAGGGCCTCTACGACACCGTCTATTCGGCGGCACTGCTCTTCCCCAACCCGGAGATGCAGTGGGAAGTGGCCGCGACAAGCTGGCGGAACCTGCTCGGCTGCGACCGGTTCCGGGGACGGGCGACGCTCGAAGCGATCCGCGCCTTCGGCGCTGCCCACCAGGGCAAGGGCCCCGAAGCGATGGATGGCTTCCCGGCCCTGAACGGGCCGTCCTTCATCGATCCCTGAACCCCTCAACGCGGCGCCGATGGGCGGTACCGAGGCATGACCTCGCCTTCGGGCCGATCGAAGGCCGATCGAAGCCGGACTTTTAGGTCATATACGCCCAAAAAGCCGGTATCGATTCGCGTCAGCCGGCCGGCACCCGGTACGGCGGGAAGAAGCCGGGGTCCGGGGTGATGCCGGTGCGGGCGGCCAGGGCGGCGGTGAGCTCGTCAGCGCCCGCCGGGTCGCAGACGATCTCGGAGGTGAACCACCGTTCCTCGCGGTTCGCGAAGCCCCGCTTGAACTCCTCGAGGGCGTCGCCCGGCTTGATCCCCCCGCCGAAGTTGACCGGCAGGTCCCGTTCGGCGCCGAACTCGATCATCGCCTCGATCACGTTCTTCATCGGCGAGTCGCGCAGGTACGCGTCAGCCGTGCCGGAGAGGTAGTAGTGGAGGAGGCCGTCGGATCGAGCGCCGATAGAGGCGGCTGCGATCCCGCCGTCACCGGCCCGGGCGATCACCAGCCAGGTGCTCTCCTCGGAGAGGATGAGGTCGAAGTAGGCCCGGTCGAAGAAGTACCGCTCGGCGGCATCGGTCCGCCGCATCGTCTCGGTGTAGGCGGTGAGGAAACCGGCCCGCTGCTCGGGCGTCGACTCCGGGCCGGGCACGATCTCGATGCTGTAGCCGCGCTTGAGGTTCTTGCGGATCTGCTGCCGGTCCGACATTCGGCTCTTGCGTGGCAGACCGGGATCGGAGAGCAGGCAGAGGTTCCGGCCGGTGGCGCCGGCCAGCGGCACCTCCGGCCCGAGGGCGTGCCGGAGGAAGATGGTGATCAGGCGGGTTTCGGCGAAGTCGATCGTGGCGGGGTCCATCGGCAGATCGACCCCTTCCGGCAGAGGCGCCGCTCGTGTGACCCCGGGATACCCGTAGGGGGAGATCGAGTCGACCCGATCCGACCCCGGGATCTCGCGGACGACCAGTGGCACCGAGAGCGCGGGGGCCGGCGAATCGCCGGGCCCGCGGACGATCAGGGAGTGGGTCGTGCCTTCCGCCTCGAGGAACCGGGGCGAGCGAAAGAAGTCCGGCCCGCTGGCGGCGTCGCCACGGTCGGCGACGAGTTCCGCTCGGAGGCTCACCACTCCGCGACCGCGGCGAAGAACTGTTCCGGGCTGACTCCCCAGACCTCGAGGTCGATCAGGTCGTCGCCCCGCTTGACGTGGCCGGTCATCGTGCCCTCGTACAGCCATCCCTGGGCGGCGACGACTCGCTTGGCGGCGATGTTGAACGCCGGGATGCGGCCGTATACCCGGTGGGCGCCGAACTCCTCGAACGCGCGGGTGACAGTCAACCGCTCGGCCCAGCGGCCGACGCCCCTGCCGCGGACCTCATCCCCGATCAGGCAGCCCAGCTCCGGGGCCATCTGCTGGAACAGCCCGTAGAGGGCGGTGAAGCCCACCGGCTGTTCGATCCCCGGCACGATGATCGCGTACTTGCGGTCGTTGCCTTCCCGGGCGGCGGCGGCCCGGGTCCAGCCCTCGGCGTTCTCCATGTCGAAGCTGTCGCGCTGCTCCATCAGCGTCTTCGTCGCCTCGGGGTTGTTGAACCAGCGGTATACGGCTTCGGCGTCTTCGAGTCGGAAGTCCCGGATCGAGACGGGGGATTCGGTGGAGCTTGTCTCTGACATGGCCGGATTCTAGGCCCGAACGGACCGGGATACCCGACGGGCCTATCTGGCGTCGGCGCGCCGTTCGAAGATCGCGTCGATCTGTTCGAGGGAGCGTCCCTTGGTTTCCGGCACGAACTTCCAGCAGAACCAGAGGGTCACCAGACCGATCGCCCCGTACAGCCAGAACGCCCCTGTCTGGCCGAGAAGGACGATCAGCGGCAGGAAGGTCAGCGAGACCACGAAGTTGAAGAACCAGTTGGTCATGGTCCCGGCCGAGGCCGCCTTGGAGCGGACGGAAAGCGGGTAGATCTCCGCGTTCAACAGCCAGAAGATCGGCCCGAGGCTGATCGCGAAGGAGGAGACGAAGAGCATCAGGCTGACGATCGCGATCACCGAAGAGAGGGTCGAATCGACCCCGCCGAGAAAGGCGCATCCGAGCAGGAAGAGTGAGGCCGACATGCCGGACACCCCGATGAAGAGCAGCGACCGCCGTCCGACCCGGTCGAGCAGCCGCAACGCGACCACGGTCATGATCACGTTGATGATCCCGACCCCGAGCGAGGCGAGGATCGCCGAGGAGGCGGAGTCGATGCCCGTCTGTTGGATGATCGTCGGGGCGTAGTAGATGACCGTGTTGATGCCGGTGATCTGCTGCAGGACCGCCAGCCCGATCCCGACGACGAGCGCCATCTTGACCGCCGGCCGCAGCAAGTCACGCCAGCTCCCGCCGCTGTCGCCCATGCTCGACTTGATCTCCTGCACCTCGAGCCGGATCGCTTCGTCGCCGTCCGGCCGGACACGCTCGAGCGCGGCGACCGCCTCGGTTTCGCGACCCTTCATCAGCAGCCAGCGCGGGCTCGACGGCAGCCGGTAGACGCCGATGCCGAGGGCGATGGCGGGCACCGCCCCGAGGCCGAGCATCCAGCGCCACCCGTCGGTCACGTCGGTGAAGGCGAGGCCGACCAGGTAGGCGACGAGGATCCCGAGGGTGACGGCGAGCTGAAAGAAGGTGACGAGCCGTCCGCGTATCGCGGCCGGCGCGACTTCGCTGATGTAGACCGGCGCCACCGCCGAGGCGACCCCGATCCCCGCCCCGATGACCACGCGGGCGAGGGCGAGCTCCCAGAACTCTCCCGCGATCGCGGAGATGACGGCACCGACGATGAAGATCACGGCGGAGGCGAGAATCAGCTTCCGGCGGCCGTATCGGTCCGCCCCGCGACTCGCGAACCACGCGCCGAAGACGGCCCCGATCGGTACCGCCCCGACGACCGCACCCGACTGGAAGCTGTTCAACCCGAACTCCGGCGTGATCGAAAGGAGCGCCCCCGCGATGATCCCCGTGTCGTAGCCGAACAGGATCCCGGCGAGCCCGGCCGTGGCGGCGGTGACGATCACGTTGCGGCGCGCGACTGCCGCCTTCGCATGGCTCAACTCTGCATCTCCCGGGACTCGACTTCGACTGACGTCATTATGTGGCGATGGACGGACGGCCCGGGGGCAGACGAAGGCGGATGAGCCGGGCAACCGCTCGCCGGGTCGCGCTGGCGGCCCAGGGGTTCGACCGACCGCGGCCGGTGCCCAAGGTGACGATGCGCCAGGTCGCGGCGACGATCGACCGAATCGGCCTGATCCAGATCGATTCGGTCAACGTGCTCGCCCGGGCACACCTGCTGCCGCTCTACTCCCGGCTCGGGCCCTACGACCCGGCCCTGCTCGACCGTGCGGCGCGCGAGCAACCCCGCCGGCTGGTCGAGTACTGGGCACACGAAGCGTCGCTGATCCCACCTTCCACCCACCGGCTGCTGCGATGGCGGATGGAGCGGGCCGATCGCGACGCCTGGCGATCGGTGCGCGCCGCCGCCGACCAGCCGGAGCTGTTGGCCGACATCCTCGCCGAGGTCGAACGGATCGGCCCGGCGACGGCCGGTGAGATCGGTGCCCGGCTCGACCCGGACCACATCCCCGAGAAGAAGAACTGGGGCTGGAACTGGCCGCCGGTGAAAAGCGCCCTTGAGTATCTCTTCTGGTCGGGCCGGATCACCTCGGCGAGCCGCACCACCCAGTTCGAGCGGCTCTACGACCTTCCCGAGCGGGTGATCCCGGCGGCCGTCCACGAGGACCCGGAGCCGCCCCAGGAGGAGGCGATCGCGGGGCTGATCGAAATCTCGGCGCGGGCGCACGGAGTCGGCACCGCCCGCTGCCTCAGGGATTACTTCCGGCTGCCGGCCCGCGAGGCGATGGCGGCGATCGAAAGCCTCGAATCTGAGGGAAGGTTGCTGCCGGTCGAAGTCGAGGGGTTCTCCGGCCCGGCCTGGATGCACCCGGACGCGAAGCGGCCGCGCCGGGTCGAAGGCCGGGCCCTCCTTGCTCCCTTCGACCCGTTGGTGTTCGAGCGCCAGCGACTCGAAGAGCTTTTCGACTTCCACTATCGAATCGAGATCTACACCCCGAAGGCGAAGCGCCGCCACGGCTATTACGTCCTTCCGTTCCTCCTCAACGAGGAGATAGTCGCCCGGGTCGACCTCAAGTCCGATCGCGAAGGGTCGGCGCTGCTGGTCCAGGCCGCCTGGGCGGAACCCTCGGCGCCGTCCGAGACCGCGCGCGAGCTGGCTTCCGAGCTGGAGCTGATGGCGGGCTGGCTCGGGCTGGAGAGGATCGTCGTCGCGTCCCGGGGGGACCTTGCGGCGGATCTGGCAAGGACGGTCGGGTGAACGCAGGAACTCCATTCCCGGAAAGCACGCGTCCCCCAAACCGGGCGCAGGAACCCTCACCGGCGAGTGTTTCCGCGCACAGTTCGCCGACGGGCGTCCGGCTGGACCGGGATCCCGGCGCCGGTCCCGGCCGTTACGCCCCCAGCCCGACCGGCCGGCTCCACCTCGGCAACCTGCGGACTGCCCTCGCCGCCTGGGCGGCCGCCCGCCGGCGGGGCGCCCCGTTCCTCCTCCGGATCGAGGATCTCGATTCAGGTCGCTCGCGGGAGAAGTGGGTCGAGGTCCAGCTGGAGGAACTCCGCCTGATCGGCATCGACTGGGACGGCGAACCGGTCCGGCAGAGCGAAAGGTCGGGGCTCTACGCGGGGGCCATCGAGCAACTGCGCGACCAGGGACTCATCTACGAATGCTTCTGCACCAGGGCCGAGATCCGTGAGGCCTCATCCGCTCCCCACGGCGAGCTGCCGGAGGGCGCCTACCCGGGGACGTGCCGGAACCTGACCGAAGCCGAACGCGCCGAGCGTCGCGCCGCGGGCCGTCCGCCGGCGCTGCGGGTCCGCGCGGAAGCGACCCGGGTCGGCTTCGAGGACGGGGCGTGCGGGATCGTCGAGGCGGTCGTCGACGATTTCGTGGTCCGGCGAAACGACGGTGACTTCGCGTACAACCTCGCGGTCACGGTGGACGACGCCGACCAGGGCGTGGCCGAGGTGGTGCGGGGTGCCGACCTGCTGGACACCACGACGCGCCAGCTCTGGCTCTACGACCGGCTGGGACTCACGCCACCGGCCCGGTTCGCCCACCTGCCCCTGATGCTCGGCGACGACGGCGCCCGACTAGCGAAACGGCATGGCGCGATCACTCTCGAGGAACGGATCGAGGCGGGTTCCACGGCCGAACAGGTGCGCCTGGAGCTGATCGAATCGATCGGGATCGAGCTGCCGTAGGGCACCGGTGCCAGCGCCGGTGCGGCACCGCCGGCCGGGCGCCTGGCGGAGTTGGGCCTACCTGATCGGAGGCGGGTCGCCGACGACCGTGGCGGCGAGCACAGGGTCCCAGTCGCAGACCTCACAGGCATGGCTGAACGCGGCCCGGCCGAAACCCAGCGCGGCGGCGTGAAAGTCGCCGGTCGCGATCGCGTCGCGATCGTCGAGCAGGAACTCGCCCAGGGCGTCGTCCCAGCCCCCGGCAGCCGGGGAGAGGTCGGCTCCGGCGAAGTCCTCGGGGGCCGGATGGGCGTAGGCGTAGAAGGCGGGCTCGGGATGGCGGGGGTCGCCCGGCCACCATCCGATCGCGACCTCCTGGGAGTCCATCGCGTTGCGCATGATGAAGTCGTTCGACGGCGGATCGGCGGCATGCCCGGAAAAGAAGTTCACGGCCAGGTCGAACGATCCCCACCAGGCGTTGACCGGTGTATCCCTACCCCGCCACGGCGCCCGCAGCTCCGCGAGCACCAGTGAGGCCCGGACGGCGGCGGCGAAGTAGCTCTCGACCGCTGACGGGTCGTAGGCGTGGTGTTCCTCGTCTTCGTCCAGCGGGACGGTCCAGGTGACCTCCTGGGGCGTCGGATCGATCTCGACGGGCCCGGCCAGCCGGGCGATCGCTTCGAGGATGCCTCCCGTCACCGCGGCGACCGGGCGGTCGGGGCCGAGCGGGAACCGCTCCGTTCCGTTGCCGCTGTGCTCGATCACCGCCTCGTGGTCCCGGAGATCGAGGGCGACCACGATCACCCCGCCCCCCGGCGCGGGCATCGGCCCCGTCTCCCACCCGCGGGCGGTCAGCCGCAGCGCGGCGTGTTGGAGCTGCGGCTCGGGTGGCGCCAGCGCGACGGCGAGCTTGCCCAGGATCTGGGTCTCGGCGTGAAGCGTGTCGCAGCTGGCGGCCCAGGACTCATAGGACGTCGATGGCCGCTCGGTAGGCATGCCTCAGCCTACCCACGCCCGGGCGTCACTTCCGCTTTTTCGGCTTCTTCTTCGGTTTCGGCTGGGGCTGGAGGCGGATCTGGTCGAGTGCCACCGGGGCGGTGCTGCGCAACCTCAAGGACTTCAGGCCCTTGCCGATCCGCATCTTGCCCATGTTGAGCTCGACCGCCCCGGTGGTGCTCCGCTCGGCCTTGCGCTTCACGGTGGTGCCGTTCGGCCGGATCAGGGTGATGTCCGGGGCGGCGGGACCGGCGAGGACCCTCACGTAGAGCTGGTAGCGGGCGGCTCTCTTCAGTCGGTACTTCATGGTCGGCAGGACGTTCTTCCCGGCCTCCGGAGAAAGCTTCGTCCCGGCATAGCCGAAGAACCTGCGCTCCTCGAGCCGCTCCGCGCGGGAGGGGATGGTGAACTTGGAGGATTCGGCCTGGACCGCGATCGTCTTGTCGCCCCTCGGGGCGGGGATGTCGGTGGCCAACGAGACGGGCCTGCGGAAGTTCGGCGTGTTGTCCTTGTTCCAGGTGAAGCGCTGCACCCGGGTGGTTCTCATCCCACCGGTGAAGCAGCCCTTCCCTTCCTCCTCGGTCGCGTGATACACGTTCCAGAATTCCTTGCCGCCGTTCGCGGTGAAGAAGGAGCCGTGGCCCGGGCCGAACACACCGCGGGCGGCATCGGTCTCGAAGACGGGGTTGACGAACTTCGAACCCTCCCAGGTGGCCGGGTCCATCAGGTTCGCCTTCTTGGAGACGGTGAGTCGGCCGAGAGCGTAGAGGCCGGATCCGCACCAGCCCGCCGAGTAGATGATGTGGAGCTTGGTGCCCCGCATCAGGATCTCGGGCCCTTCGTTGATCAGGAACATCCTCTTCTCCCAGCCGAACTCGGGGGTGGAGATCAGGATCGGGCTGCCCTTCACCGTCCAGGGATTGGACAGCTCGGCGAGGTAGAGCGAGGCCGGTTGGAAGCTCGGCCCGCCGGAGTACGGCATGTACAGCCGGCCGTTCAGCTCGAGGATCGTTCCGTCGATCGCGTAGGGCTGCGGCAGTGACAGCTCTCCCTTGAACACGTAAGGCCCGGCTGGGCTCTTCGTCCGGCTCTCCAGCACGTACATCCGGTGGTTGCCGAAGTCGTCGGCTCCCCCACTGGCGGTGTAGTAGACGTACCACTTGCCGTTCACCTTGTGGGTCTCTGGTGCCCACAGCTCTTCCTTGCGGTCGTCCGGCTCGACCTGTCCCGCGGGCGGCCAGATCCTCCGCTCGGGTGCGTCGGCGAGGCCTCCGAGCCGCGCGGCGCTGCGGTAGATCAGCTGCCCGCTGGAGGTGTAGTTGATCCAGTACTTGCCGTCGTGGCGAAAGACCCACGGGTCGGGCGAGTCGTCGCCCGTCGCGTCGAGCGGCAGGATCGGATTGCGCAACGAGCTCTGGTCGGCCTGCTTCGCGGCCTGGGCCGGGGCGCCCACGGCGGACAGGCCGATCCCGACGGCGAGGACGAGAAGAACGGCGCGAAGCGTGCGGACGACCATGCCCGAAAGCTACAGGAAACTTGTTGGACCACTTTGGATCCGGGTTGGACTCGTTGACTCGCCCGGGAGGCGCTGTGAGAATGACGGCAATGGACGCGCCGAGAGATCCCGAAGAAGTGGAGGCCGCCGGATCTCCGGTCAGCGGCGAAATCTCACCGGCCACGACGGTCGGTGCCGTTCACTTGACGGTCACCGATCTGGAGCGCTCGCTCGAGTACTACCGCCAGGCGATCGGACTCACCGTCCTGGACGAGTCAGCGGGCCGCGCCGTTCTCGGGGTCGGTTCGCCGGAGGGGGATTCGCGTGAGCTCCTGGTCCTGCACGAGAACCGTGACGCCACACCGGGCCGCGGCTACAGCGGCCTCTACCACTTCGCACTGCTCCTGCCCGAGCGTCATGATCTCGCTCGCTGGCTGGCCCATGCTGCCCGCGACCGGGTTCCGATGACCGGCCTCTCCGACCATTTCGTCAGCGAGGCGCTCTATCTCCAGGATCCCGACAACCACGGAATCGAGATCTACTGGGACCGTCCGCGGGAGGTCTGGGAGGGCCAGGTGGCCGAGCGCATGACGACGGTCGCTCTCGATGTGGACAGCCTGATGGGAGAGCTCGCCGATCCCGCCACAGAGCCGTTCGAGGGCATGCCGACGGGGACGATCATGGGGCATGTCCACCTGCGGGTAGCCCGGCTCCCGGAGACGATCGCCTTTTACCGGGACGTGATCGGTTTCGGCCTGATGGCCGAGTACGGGGCGCAGGCCGCCTTCTTCAGTGCCGGGGGCTACCACCACCACGTCGGCGCCAACACCTGGGAGAGCGCCGGGGTGGAAGCCGCCCCGGAAGGCGCTGCCGCACTTCGCTTCGCGACCGTCCTCCTTCCCGACGAAGCCGCCCGTCAGGCGGTCGTCGACCGGGTCGCCGCAACCGGCCAGACGCCGGAGGAAACGCCCGAGGGCCCGATGGTCCGGGATCCCAGCGGCATCGGAATCCTGCTCGCCACGATCTGACACCGGTCTGCCCCGTCGCACGGACGGTCGGCCGCCCGACGCGGGATAGCCTTGGCTCATGGGAAACGGGAAGACAAGCGCCGGCCTGATTCTCTACCGGCATCGCGAGGGATCGCTCGAGGTGCTGATCGCCCACATGGGCGGGCCGTACTGGGCGAAGAAGAAGCGCGGCTGGTCCGTTCCCAAGGGTGAGTACGACGAGAACGAGGACCCTCTGGCCTGTGCGCGCCGGGAGTTCGAGGAGGAGACCGGCTTCGAACCGCCCGCCGGCGATCCGGTCGACCTCGGTGAGATCGTCCAGAAGTCCGGCAAGCGGGTCCGGGCGTGGGCGCTGGAGGGGGATCTCGACCCGGCCGGAGCGTTCAGCAATCGCATCGAGATCGAGTGGCCCCCGCGGTCCGGTCGCCTGATCGAGATCCCCGAGGTCGACCGCGTCGAGTGGTTCCGGCCCGAAGAGGCCAAGGAACGGGTGATCAAAGCCCAGGGAGAGCTGTTCGACCGGCTGGCCGATCTCGTCGGCTGACCTCTACTGGTCCGGTCCGATGTGCTGATGCACCTGCTGGATCGCGATCGAGCCTTCGCCGACGGCGGAGGCGACCCGCCTGATCGAGCGGTACCTGACGTCACCGGCGGCGAACACTCCGGGCAGGCTGGTCTCGAGCGGCTGCGGGCGCCGACTTCCGGGGTATGCGTCCCCGGGAAGGTCTTCCCCGGTCAACACGAAACCGCTGGCGCTTCGGGAGATCCCGTCGGGAAGCCATTCGGTGTGCGGCTGCGCCCCGATGAGCACGAACAGACCGTCGGCCGGAGCGGTCTCTACCGCCCCCGTTTCACCGTCGCGCAAGGTCAGGCTCTGAAGCCGGCAGTCCCCGCCGCCGCCCACCAGCTTGGTGTTCGTCCTGACCTCGATCCCGGGCGTAGCCTGGATCGCACGGATGAGATAGTGGGACATGCCGGCGTCGAGTGATTCGGCCCGCACGACCAGAGTCACGCGCCGGGCGTAACGCGCGAGGTGAAGCGCGGCTTGCCCGGCCGAGTTCGCGCCACCCACCACGTAGACGTCGAGGTCGGTCATCGCGTGACTCTCGGTCGTCGCGCCGCCGTAGAAGACCCCGGCCCCGGTCAACGCTTCGAGCTCCGGGATGTCGATGCGACGCCAGGTTGCCCCGGTCGCCAGGATCACCGACCGGGTACGGATGTTGCGCTCGTCGGACAGGGTGACGATGTACCTGTCTTCGGAGCGGCCGAGCGCGCTCACCCGGGTCATGAAGGAGAAGCTCGCCCGGAATGACCACGCCTGTTCGTATGCCTGCTCGGCGAGCCGGATGCCGGTGACCCCGCGGGGAAATCCGAGATAGTTGCGGATCATCGAGCTCGAGATCGCCTGCCCGCCGACTCCGCCTTCGTCGATGACGAGCGTCTGCATCCCTTCGGAAGCGCCGTAGACCGCGGCTGAGAGGCCGGCCGGCCCCGCCCCGACGATGACCACATCGAAGTCGCCGTGCTCGATCCCGATCGCGGATCCGTCGGCTTCCGCTATCTCACGGTTGGTTGGGTCCGCAAGGACCCGGCCGTCGGGCAGGATCAGCAGCGGCAACTCGGACCGGGGGTCGACCTCGGCCAGCAAAGCCCGACCCTCCTCGGAATCCGCGAGGGAGAAGGTGTGAGGAATCACGCAGCTTTGAAGGGTTTCCCGGAGCTCGTAGGCCCGGCCCGACCAGGACTTGCCGATCACGTGGACGGAGTTCGGGTCGGTCCGCTGCTCCCTGCTCCAGTCGAGCAGCACGCTCGAGATCACCTGGTGGAAACGCTCGTCGGGCGAACCGGCGGGCTTGTAGACGTAGTAGTCGGTGACTCCCAGCGCCATCGATTCTCGGACAGTCTCCGCGGTCCGTTCGTCGAGCCAGGCGCCCCAGCTGATCAGTAGGCCCAGCCGGGCGTGTTGATGGAGCCGCCGCACCCGCCCGAGCAGTTCGGTCCCGGTGGTTCCCGACAGCTCCTGGGCGGCCAGCACCAGCACGACTTCCCCCTCTCGTTCCGCCACTTCGGCGAGAGTGCTCACCGCCTCGTCGGGGGATCCACAGCAGACGACGTCGTAATCACCGGCATACCGGCCGTGAAGCTCCCGGCTGACGGCCTCGAGGTCATCAGCGTCATCGTCAACGGCCATGATCATGGGTGCCGAAACGTGGGCCACATCAAAGCCTACGTCCGCCTCCCCGACCGCGTCAACCGTCCGAAGGGAGACCGGCCTCGCGGAAGTGCGGGGCAAGTGGGGCCGGTAGCGACTCCTGCAAGACAGAAACCCCGCCGTAGCGGGGTTTCTGGTCGATGGAGCTAGCCGGAGTCGAACCGGCGACCTCTTGGGTGCGATCCAAGCGCTCTGCCAACTGAGCTATAGCCCCTCGGCTTTGAAGGATACGGACTCTCGGCGTCCAATTGATGTGAGGTCATGCCGCATCCGCCGCAAAACCGCATAGTCTTTACTTCGACCGTCAGCAACTGAGGCACCAATGGGAATTCTCGACGAGGCTATACGGGAACATCTGGAGCTGAAGCGCCAACACGGTGCGGAGGAGCAGGAGATAGAAGGGCTCGAAGCCGAGGCCTTCGGTCC
>JBEBXB010000033.1:0-13102 GCA_040391885.1 Conexibacter woesei
ATCCCCGCTGGTTCCGAGGAAAGTCCCCGGGCCCCCGAAAAAGTCAGCTAGGAGAACCCGATGGAACCAGAAGCCGCCCGCGGTTCGGGGCGAAACCTTGTCCTTGCCACGATTGCGTTCGCCGCCTGCTTTTCCGCCTGGGGGATGCTGGCCCCGATCGCCCCGGCGATCCAGGACGACCTCGGCCTGAGCAACTCCCAGACCTCGATCATGATCTCGATCCCGGTGATCCTCGGCTCGCTGCTCAGGATCCCGCTCGGGGTGCTCACCGACCGGGTCGGTGGCCGGGCCGTCTTCACCGGGATGCTGGTCTACTCGGCCGGCGCCGCCGTGCTGGTCGGGTTCGCGAGCAGCTACGCCGCCTTGATCGGGGCGGGCTTCCTGCTCGGGGCGGCCGGTGCCTCGTTCGCGGTCGGTGTTCCGTTCGTGGCCGAGTGGTACCCGCCGAAGAAGCAGGGCCTGGCGCTCGGGGTTTACGGGATGGGCAACATCGGCACCGCCGTCGCCGCGTTCTCGGTGCCCGCGATCCGCGACAGCGCCGGCCAGGAATGGGCGGGGATCGCCTTCGCCGCGGTGATCGGCCTCTACGCCCTGATCTGGATATCGATGGCTCGCCAGGCCCCTGGGGAGAAGCCGCCGCCGACCCGGTACCGCGAAGTCCTCGGGGCCGGCTGGAAGCTGTGGCGCCTGGCGCTCTTCTACTTCGTCAGCTTCGGCGGCTTCGTCGCGATGGCGCTCTACCTGCCGAAGCTGCTGACGGACTGGTTCGAGCTCTCGCTGACCGACGCCGGGCTGAGGGCGGCCGGGTTCACCCTGCTGGCGACCGGATTCCGGCCGATCGGCGGCATGCTCTCCGACCGGATCGGCGGCAACCGGGTCCTGACGATCGCCTTCATCGGGGTCGGGATCGACGCGATCGGCCTCTCCTGGCAGGCGTCGGACCCGAGCATGGGCGCGACCACCTTCTTCTGCCTGACGATGGCCCTCTTCCTCGGCATGGGCAGCGGTGCCGTCTTCAAGCTGGTGCCGCTCAGCTTCCCGAAGGCGACCGGCGCCGCCACCGGCATCGTCGGCGCGGCGGGCGGGCTCGGCGGCTTCTTCCCGCCGCTCTTCCTCGGGGTTGTCAAGGATGCGACCGGCGACTTCGTGTTGGCCTTCGTCCTGTTGGTCGCCTTCGCCTGGCTCTGTGCCGGCCTGGCCTTCGAGGGCCGGGCCCCGGCCCCGTCGGAGCCCCCCGGCAGCGAAAGCGACTGACCTGCCGGTGCCCTCGACCGGCACCGCCCCTGGCAGCGTTCGACCCCCGATTGGCACCCCGCCTGATCGCTGGGGCGATTGACCCTGCACATCAAGACGAATCGCCCCAGCGACGAGAGGTAGCTCCGGCGTTCCGGGGACATTTCCCGATCTGTGTTCGTTTTACCCCTGTATAGCGGGGGTAAAGTGAACATAGATTGTGCTGGCTCCTTCTATTGATGGGCGGGAGGCCCTTCTGTGGAGCTATTTCTTGGGGGCCGGGCGCTAAATGCCCTATACTTGATCGGAATTAGGTAATTCATTGGTGGAACCCCTCCCGGGCCTGCCCGGAATCCGCCGGCAAGGAGACTCATGTCCGACTCTTCCCTTTCTTCCCGCGACCTCGTCACCACCGAGTGGCTGGAACGCAATCTCGACCGCGATGGGATCAGGATCCTCGATGCCACGGTGGTGCTCGACATCGACACCTGGGAGGCAAACACAGGCAAGGACACCTACGACCAGGGTCACATCCCCGGCGCCGGATTCATTGACCTGATCGAGGAGCTTTCCGATGCGGCGGCCGACGCCGCGCTGCCGCGGGGCGTCCGGGCCTACAAGCTCCCGGCGGCGGAACAGTTCTCGGCGGCGATAGCCGCCTACGGGATCGACAACGAGACGGACGTCGTCGCCTACGACACCATGGGCGGCATGTGGGCGGCCCGCCTCTGGTGGATGCTCCGTGCATTCGGCCACGACCGGGTGGCGGTGCTCGACGGTGGCTGGGCCAAGTGGGAAAGCGAAGAGCGGCCGGTCAGCACCGACGTTCCGGAGTTCGCCCCGGCCGCGAAGTTCGAGGCCGTGTTGAGACCCGAGCTGCTCGCCACCAAGGAACAGGTGACGAAGATCTCCGAGGAAGGCGGCAGCTGCCTCGTGCACGCACTCTCACCCGAGATGTTCACCGGTGAGGAGCAGGCGGCTCTTCGCCGTCCCGGACGTATTCCCGGCAGCGTCAACGTGCCGTTCTTCTCCGTCTATGACGATGACGGCACCTTTCGTTCCCCGGACGAGATCCGCGAGCTCTTCTCGGAGGCTCTCAGCGCCCAGCCCGAGCGGGTCGTCACCTACTGCGGCGGTGGCATCGCCGCCTCGTCCGACGCTCTCGCACTCGCGCTGATCGGGGTCGACGCGGCCGTGTACGACGGTTCCCTGGTCGAGTGGTCCGCGGATGAGGACCTCCCGCTGGAGACGGGTTCCCTCCCGGTCGATCAGAGCGAGTCCACCGTGTGACGGTCCATGGGTCGGTGCCGGTGCGTAGCTCGATCCTCGAGCTACGCACCGGCTGCCCGATAGGTTGAACTGACCGATGGAACGCCGAATCGAGGAGGGATACCGGCTCTGGGAACGGGAGGACGCTCTCGTTTCCATCGCCGAGACTGTCGACGCCGCACGTGAAGGGGCGGGTGGGTCTCTGTTCGCGGTGGGTGAGGCGGGACTCGGCAAGACGGCCCTTCTGGAGCGGGCCCGTGATCTGGCTGACGGGTTCGCGGTCGGGTTCGGACGTGGCGAAGAGATGGAGCAGACCGTCCCCTTCGGGCTGCTTTTCCAGGTACTCGATTCGCTGGGGGTGGACGCCGCCGATGTCCTCGGTGTTTCCGACGGTGGTGCGGTCGAGCCTTCGGTCCCGTACGTCCGGGTCCTCCGCTGGGTTCGCAACCGAATCGCCGGGCCGGTTCTGATCGTCGTGGATGACCTCCACTGGGCCGATTCCGATTCGCTCGGGTTGCTCGCATTCTTGGTCCGCCGGCTGAAGGATCTGCCGCTCGCCGTGATCGGGACGATGAGGCCCTGGCCGGTCGCGGCCCGGGAAGTTGTGCGGTCGCTGAACGCCGATGGTCTGGCGGCCGTGGAAGAGATCCATCCGTTGAGCGCGGACGCGGCAAGGGCGATGCTCGCCGAGCGCACCGGCGCGGAACCCCGGTCGGCGACGGTGCTCGAGGCCTGCGGCGGCAATCCCCTGTTGATCGAACAGGCCAGGTCGATCGGCGCAGGTGAGCCCGGGCTCTCCGCCGAACTCCTGCGCGACCGGATCCTTCTCGGCAGGTTCGCCGGCCTGGACGAGGCCAGCATGCACTGTGCCCGCTGCGCCGCCCTGGCGGGAATCAGCTTCCGGATCGAGGTCGCGGTCGAGCTGGCCGCCCTGCCGGTCAACGAAGTGGACGACGTACTGGACGCCTTGACGCTCAGCGGGCTCATGGTCGAGGCCGGCGAAGGGCGGATGCGGTTCGCCCACCCACTGTTCGCCCAGGCGCTCTACGAAGAGCTGGCACCGGCCCGGCGGCGTCGTCTCCACCACCGGGCTTTCGAACTGCTGGCCGACCGGGGCCTCCATGACGAAGCGACCGAGCATGCGGTCCGGGCCGGCCTGGTCGGAGACGACCGCGCGAGCCAGGTCGCGACATTGGCCGGAGACGCCGCGCTTGCCGCGGGGGCCGTCGAGACCGCGGTGGTCGATTACGAGGCCGCGACGCGATTTGCCGGGACGGAAGCCGGCGCCGATCTGATCCTCAAGCTCGCGACCTCCCTGATGGCGGCGGCGCGGCTCGACGAAGCCGGAGAAGCATGCGAACGGCTGATCGCAACGGGCGGCCACGGCTGGGAGGTGCGGGTGGAGGCGCTGGGCCTGCTCGGGCGGATCAGGTACCTCTCCGGGGCCGCCGACCTGGGTGAGCCACAGGTGGCGGCAGCGGTCGAGCTGGCCGCGGAAAACAGCCCCGAACGTGCGGTCAAAGCCCTGCTCGACCAGTCGGTCTCGGCTTGGCTTCACGCCGGTCCGGTGGAGACGCTCCCGCTGGCGGTGAGAGCGCGGGAGCTCGCTCTGGATCTGCCGGAGCTCCGCCGGCAACAGGCGGAAGCGCTCTGGGGGCAGCTCGCGCTGGAGCTGGGCCTTCCGGGCGGATACGAAGCGGCGAAGCCGATCGGCGACTGCCTGCTTCGCGGTGACCGGGCCGGGCTGCTGCAACCGGCCGACCTGATCTGGCCTGGCGCCCCGGCCTACTGGTTCGCCCACTGTGCCCATTACACGGAGCGCTTCGACGAGTCGCTGGAGGCGATGACGATCGCGCGGGATGTCCTCGAGGCCGCGGGCAGTGCCAACGGGATCGCGATCGTGACCGGCTTCATCGCCAGTCATCTGGTGCGGCGTGGCCGCCTGGGGGAGGCCCTCAAGGAGGTCGGGTCGGTCGAAGAGTTCGCGGACCTGACGCCCTTGCCGATGCCGTTCGTGCGCATGGTCCGGGCCGAGGCGTTGCTCTGGTCTGGCCGGGTCGAGGAGAGCGAAGCCGAGTGTCGTTCGGTCGAGGCGCTGGGCCCGGGCACCTGGCTCTCACGCAGCTGGATCGATTACCTGCGGGGAACCGCGCTGCTCTGGCAGGGCGACACCGGGGCCTCGGATCACTTCCTGGGAGTCGAAGAGATCCTGAACGCGGTCGGGATGGTGGAACCCGGATTCATGCCGTGGGCCGGCCACGCGATCGAGGCGCATCTCGAAGCGGGAAGGCGAACCGATGCCGAGCGTGTCCTGGCCGCGCTCGACGTCGCCATCACGCCCGGGGCACGAGAGTCCGGGCCACGGTGGCCGGCATCCGCGGCGGAGCTGGCCCACGGCCGGATCCACGAAGCCGACGGCGATACCGAACGAGCCGAGGCGGCCTACCGGTGCTCAGCCGAGCTGATCGCCCCGGCCGGCCTTCCCCTGCGACAGGCCGAGAGCCTGCTCGTGCTCGGCGGGTTTCTGCGACGCCACGGCCGTCTCGTAGATGCCCGTGGCCCGCTGGCCGAAGCGACCCGGCTCGCCGATGAGGCAGGAGCCGGGCGGCTGGGCGCGGTGGCCCGGGCCGAACTGCGGCTGGCCGGTGGCCGGCGCCGGAAAGCCCCGGAGGACCGCGACCGGCTCACCGCAGCTGAGTTCCGGGTCGCGCGGCTCGCCGCCGCCGGCAACACCAACCCCGAGATCGCCCGGCTGCTCCATCTTTCTCCGCACACGGTGCAGTCGCACCTGAAGCGGGTCTACGCGAAGCTCGGAATCGATTCGCGGCGCAAGCTGGCCGGGATCGACCTCACCGGACCCTGATCCGGCCGGCTCCGGACCTCGCGGCGAGGCCCTGCGCCGTCGCCCTGAACCGGAGCTTGACGACCCGGCCGCGTCGCGCCTTCCGCTTGAGCTTCGCCTTCACCTTGAAGGTCGCGGTCCCGCCTGCCGCGAGCCCCCGGGGCTTGGTGCATCGCCTCACCTTGACCAGACGCTTCGGGGCCTTGATGCAGAGCCTGAGCCCGGTCGCCGCGGCATCGCCGGTATTTCGAGCCTTCACCGTGAAGATCGCCCGGCGGTTCCGCTTTGCCTTCCTCACCTTCGGTTTCACCTTCAGGGCTCCGAGACGGGCGGTCCCTACGACCGGCTGGCACTCGGGCAAGGTGGGATCAAGCTCGCAGGGGCCGGGCGGCTTCGGCTCGACGACGGTGACGGTCTGGGCCGCCCGGGCCGACTCGCCGCCGCCGCAGCTCGTCGTCCGGCCAGTGAAGACGGGCGTCATCGAGCAGCCCAGGGCGTCGGACAGGGTGACCGTCGCCCGGTAGTTGCCCAGCTCCGCATAGGTGTGGCCGGCGGTCGGTCCGGTGGTGACCATCGAGGCGCCGTCGCCGAAGTCCCAGACGTACTCGCCCTTGATTGGGAGATCGGTAGGGGTGGACCCGGATGCGTCCAACTCGACCGAGGCGCCGAGCTCGACCACTTCCGGCTTGGCCGTCAGGGCCGCCGCCGGAGGCCGGTCGGGGGTGATCACGATCGAGTCCGGCTCTCCCCCCATGGGGACCGGCTCGCCGGCGACCCCGGTAGCGACGTCGATCGGCACGATGTCCGCGGTGGCCTTGTTGGCCACCCAGACCTTGCTGGAGTCGGGAGAGACGGCAAGCCGGAAGGGGTACTTCCCACCGGCCGTCACTTGGCCGATCGTGGTGTTGGTGGTCAGATCGAGGACCGTCACCTTGTCGTGGCTGAAGTTGGTCACGTATCCACGGGTGCCGTCCGGGGTGATCGCGATGTCGACCGGCTGGAAACCGCCGGATATCGTCTTCACGATCCCGCCGGTGGCGGTGTCGACGATCGACACGTTGTTGGAGCCCACCGTGATCGCGTAGACGAAGGCCCCGTCCGGTCGGATCGCGATCCCTCCCATCGAGATGTCCGTCTCCCCGACCTTCGTCACCGCGCCCGAAGCCAGGTCCAGCCGGGCGACCCCCGAGTAGCTGCCGGGGGTGGCGTTGGCTCCGGTGGTCAGCCAGGCGGAGTCGCCGTCGGGGGATATGGCGATCGACCAGACCTGCGAACCGACCTTGATCGGATCCAGCCCGGTCCCGGTGGTGAGATCGATCGGGTAGATCCTGCCCGAGTTGATGGCGGCCACGTACGCCCGGCTGCCGTCGGGCGTGATCGCGATCGCATCGACCTGCTGCGCAACCGGGACGGGCGTGCCCTGCGACCCGCCGGGCAGCCTCACCGGGATGACCCGGTCGGGCTGCCGGGCGATCACCCAGGCCGTCTTCGCGTCCGGGGCGATCGCGATGCCCCGGGGGTCCTTGGGCAGGCTGATCGGGCTGCCGGCGGCCCCGGTCCCGGTGTCGAACGGGATCAGTGCGGAGCTACCCAACCGGGCCGCGTACCCCGTCCAGGCATCGGCCGCGGCCGGGATCACCAGCCCGGCCAGCATCGCGGCAAGGGCCGAACCCAGAGCCACGTACCGCCAGAGCCTGCCCTTCCCGCCGGGGAGCAAGCCCTCACAGCCAGGAAGCAGGCTCTTCCTGGCTGTGAGCAAGCGTTTCCTGCCAGGAAGCAGGCCCTTCCTGCCGGGGAGCAAGCCTTTCCTGCCAGGTCGGGGGTGCAGACGTGTCGGGGTGCGGAAGCTCGGGCAGTCCATCCCCCGACGCTAACTCCAGGCCTCCGCACCCGCATCACCCGGGCCGGGGGATATTTGCCGTCTCCCGACTCCTGCCATCTCCCAACTCCTGCCGTCTCCCAACTCCTGCCGTCTCCCAACTCCTGCCATCTCCCGACCCGGCCAACGAACCGGTCTTTTTAGGCGTCATGCGCTCGAAAAGGCGGGTCGGTCGGACCAGCGCCAAGCGAACCTGCCTTTATAGGCGCTATGTGCGCAAAAAGGCAGGTTCGCCTGGGGTGGTGGCTCCGGTTACCGCCTAGGCGATGTCGGAGACGTCGATCTCGCGCTTGAGGATCTTGCCGGTCGGGCCCTTCGGCAGCTCCTCGATGATCCGCACGTGGCGCGGGTACTTGTAGGCCGCGACCAGGCCCTTCGAGTAGTCGCGGATCTCGTCCTCGGTGGCCGACTCGCCGTCCTTGAAGGCGACGACCGCGACGATCTCCTCGCCGAGATCGGCGTGGGGGATGCCGACCACGGCCGCCTCGGCGATCGCCGGGTGCTCGTAGAGGACTTCCTCGATCTCACGCGGGTAGACGTTGTAGCCGCCGCGCAGGATCATCTCCTTCTTGCGGTCGACGATCGAGTAGTAGCCGTCCCCGTCGACGGTGGCCATGTCGCCGGAGGAGAACCAGCCGTCGGCGTCGATCGCCTTGGCGGTCGCTTCGGCCAGGTTCCAGTAGCCCTTCATCACGTTCGGGCCCTTGATCTGCAGCTCGCCGACATCCCCGACTCCGAGGACCTCGCCCTCTTCGCCGACGATCCGCATCTCGACGCCGTCGATCGGGGTGCCGATCGTGCCCGGCTTGCGCTCCATGTCGACCCGGCCGAAGGAGGCCACCGGCGAGGTCTCGGAGAGGCCGTAGCCCTCGAGGATCGGGGTGTCGAACTCGCGCTCGAAGGCGCGGATGATCTCGACCGGGAGGGCGGCACCACCGGAGACGCAGAGCCGCAGCGAGCTGATGTCGTAGTCGGACCGGTTCGGCGCCTGGAGCATCGCCGCGTACATGGTCGGGACACCCATGAAGATGGTGACGCCGTCACGCTGGATGATCTCCAGCGCCTTGGTCGGATCGAAGCGCGGCAGCAGGGTCAGCTCGGCGCCGATCGCGATCGCCCCGTTCATCGCGACCGTCTGGCCGAAGACGTGGAAGAGCGGCAGGCCGCCGAAGAAGACATCCTCCTCGGTCGGGTCGAACAGGCTGTGGATCGCCTCGACGTTGGACCGGATGTTGTTGTGGGTGAGCTCGGCCCCCTTTGGCTGGCCGGTCGTGCCAGAGGTGTAGAGCAACACGGCGGTGTCCTCGCCGTCAACCTCCGCGATCTCCTCGATCGGCTCGATGCCGGTGATCAGCTCGGCGACGTTCTCCGGGTTGATCGAGATGACCTCGGCCCCGGTCTCGGCGGCGGCTTCCTCCGCGGCGGGCGCGAAGTCCTCCCAGACGACGACCAGGTTGGCACCGGAGTCCTTGAGGTAATGCTTGACCTCGCGGGCGGTGAAGAGGACGTTCATCGGCACCACGACGGCACCGAGGCGGAGCGCGCCGAAGTAGACGAACGGGAAGTGCGGGACGTTCGGCAGCATGATGCCGACCCGGTCCCCCGCCTTTACGCCCTTGGCTGCCAACAGGCCGGCGACCGCCTTGCTGATGTGGTCGAGCCCCGCATAGGGGATGGCGACATCATCGAGACGGATCACGATCCGGTCGGGATGCTTGGCGGCGGACTCACTAAGCAGCGTGGCCAGATTGGGATTCAAGTCGGGTACCTCTCCCTTGGAATTAATCGTTGCCATTACCGCCGGGCAGCCCGGACGGCTCTCTCGCGACACATGTTAAAGCCCATCGGCTCTGGAAGACTCCCCGCATGGAGCCCGCATGGAGTTGAAGGGGAAGGTCGCTTTGGTCACCGGTGGCGCGAACGGTTTCGGTCGGGCGGCCGGGGGACGGCTCCGCGCGGCGGGGGCCGAGGTCGTGCTGGCCGACATCGAGGCCGGCCCAGGCGAGGCGGCCGCCGCCGAAATGGGGGCGGAGTTCGTCCGTTGCGATGTCACCGTGCCAGAGGACACGATCGCGGCGGTCGAGTTCGCGGTCGACCGGTTCGGGGGCCTCGACCTCGTCTTCCTCAACGCCGGGATCTCGACCGGGACCGGCTTGGTGGACGGGTTCGATCTGGAGCTATACCGGCAGGCGATGGCGGTCAATCTCGACGGGGTCGTGTTCGGGCTGAACGCGGCCGTTCCCGCCCTGCGAAATCGGGGTGGCGGGGCGATCGTCGCCACTTCCTCTCTGGCCGGGCTCACCTCGGTCCCGTTCGACCCGATCTACGCCGCCAACAAGCATGCGGTCGTCGGGCTGGCCCGGTCGATGGGACCGGTGCTGGCCGCCGAGAACATCCGTTTCAACGCGATCTGCCCCGGTTTCGCCGACACCCGGATCGTCGATCCGCTCAGGGACGGATTGGCCGAAGGCGGTGTGCCGCTGATCCCGGTCGAGACGGTGGTCGACGGGGTGATCAACCTCTTCACGGGCGATGACACCGGCACCTGCCATTTCGTCCAGGCGGGAATGGAGCCTCAGGAGTTCCGCTTCCGCAACCTCCCCGGCCCCCGCACCTGAGCTTCAGGCGAGAGCCGGCGCGAGATCCCGGCCGATGATCTCGATCTGCTCGAGGTCGTCGTGGAGCAGGAGCTGGATCATCACCCGGTCCACCCCGGCGTCGCGGTAGCGGGCGAGTTGCTCGATCACCTGGTCGGGCGAGCCCTTGAAGGCGTAGTCGAGGTCGTCGCCGATCCCGGATCGCTCCCTTGCCAGGGCGAGACGATCCTGCGCCTCGGTCTCGTCACGGCCCAGGGCCGCACCGGTCATCACCGAGAACCGCACGGTTTCGGGGTCGCGCCCGGCTTCGTCCCATGCCCGCGTGATCGCCGCCCGACGCTCGATCACCTGCTCGAAGGTCGGGTTCGGGGTGTTGTACTCGGTCGCGTACTGCGCGGCCAGGGCGGCGCCCTTCGGGCCCGCGTTGCCTCCCATGATCAGGGGCAGCGGCCGCTGGACAGGCTTCGGCAGCGCGTCCACCCCGGTCATCTCGTAGTGGCGGCCGTGGAACTCGAACTCGCCGTCGCCCCAGAGCCCGGTGACTATCTCCAGCTGCTCCGCCAAGACTTCCGAGCGTTCCTTGCCGGAGAGGAAGGGCAGGCCGTAGGCGTCATGCTCGGCCTGGTGCCAGCCGGCGCCGAGCGCGGGTTCGATCCGTCCGCCCGAGATCTGGTCGGCGGTGGCGACCAGCTTCGCGAAGATGGCCGGATGCCGAAACGACGCGGGCGAGACCATCGTGCCGAGTCGCAGCGTGTACGTCAGTGCGGCGAGCCCGCAGAGGGTTCCCCAGGCGTCCAGAGAGCCGCGGCCGTCCTGGGGGAAGACGGAGAGATAGTGGTCGGAGCGGAACAGAGCCGGGATCCGGTTCGCCTCGCATGACTCGGCAATCGCCACCCACTGATCCCAGGTGACATCTTCCTGACCTTCGATCATCACGCAGAGTTCCATGTGACCTTTATACCCACCGACTCGTCCGCCCAAGGGGAATACCGTTCAAAGGTGGCTGTTTCGGGGCATGAAAGCGAGGCAGGATGCCGGAACCGGTAGGTCAGAGCGCCCAGCGGTACATGCCTGGCCTGGATGGCCTCCGGGCGGTGGCGGTCCTGGCCGTGATCGCCTACCACCTCGATTTCGGCTGGGCGACCGGCGGCCTGCTCGGCGTCGGCGTCTTCTTCACGCTGTCCGGCTACCTGATCACCGACATCCTGTTGGAGAGGTGGGCGGGGCGGCGGCTCAGCCTGGTCGATTTCTGGCTGGCGCGGGCGAGGCGACTGCTGCCGGCTCTATTCGTACTCTTGATCGTCGTCTCGGCCTGGGTGACGATCGGCGATCCTGCCCAGCTGGACCGGCTGCGCGGGGAAACGGCCGCTTCCGCGCTCTTCGTCTCGAACTGGTGGTTCATCTTCCAGGACGTCTCCTACTTCGAGCAGTTCGGCCCGCCGTCCCCGCTGGGCCACATCTGGTCGCTCGGAGTCGAGGAGCAGTTCTACATCTTGTGGCCGTGGCTCTTGCTGCTCGGAATCCGGTTCTTCCCGCCGCGGCGGTCCCCGGCGGATGCGAACCGGTCTCGGCGGCAGGAGCGGCCCCGGCTCCAGCCGCGGCTGGCGGTGGCCACGCTCGGACTCGCCTTCGTCTCGATCGTCCTCATGGCGGTCCTCTTCTCTCCCGGTGACGACGCCACGCGTGCGTACGAAGGCACCGACACCCGCGCCTTCGGGCTCCTGATCGGCGCTGCCCTGGCGATGGTCTGGCCGAGCCGGCGGCTGGTCGGCAAGGTCCGGCCCCAGGCTCGCCGCTCCCTGGACGCGATCGGCCTGGCCGGCCTTCTCCTGATCGCGCTGCTGGTCGCGACGACCGACGAGTTCTCGCCCTTCATCTACCGGGGAGGGTTGGTCATCCTCTCGATTGCGACGGCGATGGTGGTGGCTTCGGTGGCCCATCCTTCGAGCCGGATCGGGCGGATCCTCGGGGTTGGCCCGCTCCGTTGGATCGGGGTCCGTTCCTACGGCATCTATCTGTGGCAGCTGCCGATCATCACCCTGACCACGCCGGCGCTGGCGGCCTTCAGCTGGCCGCGGGCGATCTTGCAGGTGGCCGCGACCTTCGTGATCGCGGCGCTCTCCTGGAAGTTCGTCGAAGACCCGATCAGGCACGGCGCGATCGGCCGTTTCTGGAAGCGCGCTCGGGAATCCCACTGGCGGCCTTCGGTCCCCCGGCTGACCCCGGCACGATGGGCCGGGGCAGGGGCGGCGAGCCTGGTCACGCTCGTCGGGATCCTCGGCCTGGTCGGGATGACCTTCTCGAACCCGGTGCTCCCGGTCGCCGTCACCCGGGCGGAGCCCTTGAAGGGCCTCGGCAACGAGAAGGTGGCGGTCTCGGTCGACGATTCCCCGGACGACTCGGAGCCGACCCGGACCGCCTGCCGTTCCGTGGCCTACATCGGCGATTCGACCTCGCTCGGCCTCGTCTCCTCCGAGTACCTGCCGAACCCGAACCAGCGGATCGATGCCCAGCTGACCGCGGTGGGCGCCCGCAAGCAGCGGATCGACATCGCCGGGGCCCGCTCGGTGGTCGAGACCATCCCGGGTACGACCAACGCCGAAGACGCCGCCGAGATCATCCGAGACGGCGGTTTTCGCGGCTGCTGGATCTTCGCTCTGGGCACCAACGAGGCGGCCAACATCTTCGACGGGTCCACCTACACAGAGGCGGATCGGATCGAGACGATGATGGACATTGTCGACGGCGAGCCGGCGCTCTGGGTCAACGCGAAGACCCTGGTCCGCGACGGGGAGGGCTACGACAACGACAGGGTCAAGAAGTGGAACGAGGCACTGCTGGCAGCCTGCCCCTCATATCCGGAGATGCGCGTCTACGACTGGGTGCGAGACGCGAAGGACCGCTGGTACATCGACGACGGGATCCACTTCACCACGCCGGGCTACGCCAACCGCGGCCATTTGATCGCCGAGGCCCTGGTGGAGGCCTTCCCGGCCGGATCGAACATCCCGGGACCGAATTCCGAACCGGAAGGGGTGACGGGGACGACGGGCCCCACCAGCTCGAGCGGTCCGACGGAGGAGACCGGCCCGGCCGAGGCGACCGGTGCGACCGGTGCGAGCGAGGAGACCGGTTCGATCGACTCCGACGCCTGTTTGGTCCACCCGGCTCCGGAGGCGCCCGCCCCGGGGGCCACTACCAGGAGTGACCCACGAACACCGGCTCGGGAGTGAGCGGGATCCCGAAGACCGATTCGACCCCGGCGCTGATCCCCCGGGCGAA
>JBEBXB010000034.1:0-13056 GCA_040391885.1 Conexibacter woesei
CCTTCCGCAACGAGATCACCCCGGGCAACTTCATCTTCCGCACCCGCGAGTTCGAACAGATGGAGATGGAGTTCTTCGTGCCTCCGGCCGAGGCCCGGGACTGGTGGCAGCAGTGGGTCGACATCCGCAAGAACTGGTATCTCGATCTCGGCATCCGCCCCGACTTCCTGATGATTCGCCCGCATGAGTCCGACGAGCTTTCCCACTACTCGTCCGAGACCAGCGACATCGAGTACCTCTTCCCGATCGGATGGTCGGAGCTCGAAGGGATCGCCAACCGCGGCAACTTCGACCTGACCCAGCACCAGGAGCACTCGGACGAGAACATGGAGTTCGTCGACCAGCAGTCGGGCGATCGCTACATCCCCCACGTGATCGAGCCGGCTGCCGGCGCCGACCGCGCCGCCCTTGCCTTCCTGGTCGATTCCTACCTCGAAGAAGAGGTCGAGGGCCGCAAGCGCACGGTGCTTCAGCTCCACCCGCGCCTCGCCCCCGTCAAGGTGGCGGTCCTGCCGCTGTTCAACAAGGAAGGGATGCCCGAGCAGGCGAAGGAGATCAACAAGGCCCTTCGCGCCGCCGGCATCCAGACCGAGTACGACGCGGGCGGGTCGATCGGCAAGCGCTACCGCCGCCAGGACGAGATCGGCACCCCGTGGGGCATCACCGTCGACTTCGACACCAAGGACGACGGCATGGTCACCCTCCGCGATCGCGACTCCCTGGAACAGGTCCGGGTGCCGGTGGACGGCCTCCCCGCTCTGATCGCCGGCAAGCTCGCCGAGCCCTGGAAGTCACCGAAGCTGGGCTGAGCCCCGGCCGAGGCGCGCTCCCGGGGGCCTTTCAGTACTTATCCGCAGGCTTTTACCGGTTTCCCGCTGACCTGACCGAATGCCGTTGTCAGAAGTGACCGGGTCGGCCAGACTGACGAGATGAACCGCCGCGGTCCCGGAATTAGTCCGGGCGAAGGTAACGAGTTCCCGGCGCGCACGGAATCGCGACCGCGGCAGGTTCTGACCCTTGGGCCGGTGACGCTCGAGCAGACGAGTCAATGTGCGAACCGGACCCGGGGCAACAGCCGGTCCGCCCAGGCGGGCAGCCACCAGGCCCACCTTCCGGCAAGCCGAAGCAGCACCGGCAGAAGGAGCAGGCGCACCAGCACCGCGTCGAGCAGCACCGCCACCCCGAGGATGACGCCCATCTCCTTCGGCGGCAGCGGGCCGGACAGGGCGAAGGTGAAGAAGACGGCGACCATCACCCCGGCGGCGGCGAAGATCACGCGGCCGGAGTGAGCGACCCCGCCGACCATCGCCTTCCGGGGATCCCCCGACTTCTCCCAATGCTCCTTGGCCGAGCTGAGCAAGAAGACCGAGTAGTCCATCGAGATTGCGAAGATCATCGCGAAGAAGAAGACCGGCGCCCAGGCGTCCAGGAAGCCCTGCGACTCGAAGCCGAATAGCCCCGCCAGGTTCCCGTCCTGGAAGATCAGCTTGGCTACGCCGAAGGCGGCGCCGACCGCGAGCAGGTTGGTCGCCACTGCCAGGGCCGCTGCGATGGGTGCCCGCAGGGCGACCAGCAGCAGGAGGAAGCCGAGCGCCATCACCACACCGATCACCGGGGCGGTCCGTTCCGCCAGCGCCCGCTCGAGGTCGTGGTTCTCCGCCGCGGCGCCGCCGACGCGGGCACTTGCCGGCAAGGAGCCGCGCAGGCGGTCGATCATCGCCCCCGTGCCGAGCGAAGACGGGTCCTCGCGCGGCACCGCCTGGATCAAGACCGAACCGCCGGATCCCGGCATCGTCGGTGTGACGGTCACGATGCCGGGGTCGGCAGCCAGCGTCCGGCGGACGTCGGGCGCAGCGGCGGCATCGGCGGTCACCTGGAGCGTTCCGGGGGAGCCGGGCCCGAAGGATTCGGCCATCTGCTCATATCCCTGACGGGATTGGTCCTGCTCCGGCACGACCTTGATCGAAGGCATCCCGGTGTCGAGCCAGAGCACCGGCACGGAAAGGGCGAGCAGCGCCAACAGCGCCGGGATGCCGAACCGCAGCGGACGCTGCCAGAGACGCTCCGCCCAAGCCTCGAACCGTGCCGACCGGTGCTCGCCCTGATGGGCCCAGGGCAGGGCGAGCCGGTTGACTCCGGGCCCGATCCGCCCGAGGACGGCCGGCAGCAGGGTCAGCGACGCGGCCAGCACGAAGAGCACCGACAGCATGATCCCGACGCTCATCGAGCGGAAGGCGGGGCTCGGCACCAGCATCACGGCCGAGAGCGAGATCAGCACGGTGACGCCGGAGAAGAGCACCGCCTTGCCGGCGGTGTCCATGGTCGTCTCGATCGCACGGATGGGCCCACCGCCTTCGGTCAGGGCGCCGCGGAAGCGGTAGACGATGAAGAGCGCGTAGTCGATCCCCAGGGCGAGCGCGAACATCAGTGCGAAGTTCAGCGCCCAGACAGAAATGTCGGCCACCTGAGTCCCGAGGAAGAGCGTTCCGGCCGCTGCGACCAGTCCGAGTATGGTCAGCATCAGGGGAAGGCCTGCCGCCACCAGCGAACCGAAGGCGAGCACCATGATCGCGAGTGTCACCGGCCACGAGATCAGCTCAGACTTCAGCATCGCCTCCTTGTTGGCCCGATTGAAGTCGGACCACATGCCGGAGGCTCCGGTCAGGGCGACATCGACCTCCCCGAGGTCCAGCGCCGCCAGTTCCTCCTTGACGTCGTCGGCCGCGCGCACCATCTGGTTCGAGTCGGCGGCGGCGGCCCCTTGAACCACCGCAGTGTGACCATCACGCGAGATCCAACCTCCCAGATCCGGGGTCACGACCCGGCCGACGCTCTCATGGGCGGCAAGCACGTCACCAACCTCGGAGACGGCCGTCTGGAAGGTCGAGGATCCGGCGGTCTGACTGTCGCTGTGGAGCACCACCATCAACGCCGAGGAAGACATGCCGCCGAACTCGTCGTCGATCACATGGCGCGCGGCGACCGACTCGGAACCGGTGGCCTCCCAACCGGCGCCCGAGAGCGCGTGCTCGATCCGGGGCGCGAAGATGCCGAGCCCGACCGCGATCAGCAGCCAGGCGACGAATACCTTGCGGTGGTTGGCGGCCATCCAGCGGCCGGTCCGTCCCATCCGGCCGGGCGACCCCTTGCCTACCGTCATCGAGGGCGACCTTCCGCGGCCGGCCGCAACCCGCACGTCCTGCTCAACAGGAACGATGCCGGGCAGGCCCCGACGAGTACGTAGAGCCACTGGTTGACGCCCACGAATCCGGTCAGCAGAAGGAACCACGGCGAGACAACTGCGGCGAGAACAGCGCTGAGGATGTTCATCGTGCCGGCCATCGCGAAGAGGGCACGCTCCAAGGGCCAGGCCGGGCGGGTATCACGACACGCTTCCGAATTCATGCTCAATCTCCTCTACTAAACAATTACTTAGTTGTATAGGCGAGAAGCGTAGCAGGTACCCGTCCGAACGCCCTCAGGCTCGGGTCAGGTCGGCTCGATCGAGCCGAGCAGCTCGGCCATACGGCCGAAGCGGCGCTCGACGCTGGCGCACACCTGGTCGCACATCGTCATCAGCTCCGGGTCGCCGATCGCATAGAAGACGGTGTTGCCCTCCTTGCGGCGTTCCACCGCACCGGCCGCATGGAGCGTCTGCAGATGCTTGGAGACGTTCTGCTGGGTCGCGCCGAGATCACGGGCCAGATCCCCCACGCTGCGCTCCCCGGAACGCAGCTGATCCAGGATCCGGAGACGCATCGGCTCGCCGAGCAGGCGAAACTGGCGCGAGATCAACTCGGCCAGCTCATCGGGTAGCGGGGATGGCATCGCCATGGCTCCACCATACAACCAACGAGTTGTGAGCTATGGGGGCCCGAGGGCGCGGCCGACGCGGCGCGAACTGGCTAGGGTTCCCCCGAATGGTCAGCACCAGTGGTAATTCAGTGTCGGGTGGGTTTCAACTTCTGTTTTTCCTGATCGTCGGTTTGGGGGTGGTCGGCCTCATCGGCGTCGACCGCGCCGGAGCGGCGGGGCTCCTGTCCAAGGACGCCGGCATCGCCAACACCCTGACCGGGACGGCCTTCAAGGGTCCTCACGGCATCGCGATCAGCCCGCTGGACGACAGCATCTACGTCGTCGACCACAGCAACTACGCGGTAAAGAAGTTCGACCACGAGGGGAAGTTCCTCTTGGCCTGGGGCTCGAAGGGATCCGGGAACGGAGAATTCGACGGGCCCGACGGGATCGCGATCGACTCCAAAGGCGACGTCTACGTAGCCGAGACAGAGAACGACCGCATCCAGAAATTCACCGGGAACGGCCGGTTCCTGACCAGCTGGGGAAGCAGGGGAAAGGGGGACGGCCAGTTTTACTATCCGCGTGGGATCGCGATCGATGCCGCCGACCGACTCTACGTCGCCGACGCGACCAACTACCGGATCCAGGTGTTTTCCGCCGACGGTACCTTCATCACCAAGTGGGGCTCTGGCGGGGGCGGGCCGGGAGAGTTCGGTGATCCGCGGGGCGTGACCGTCAGCGAGAACGGCGATGTCTACGTCGCCGACTCCGGCAAGCACCGGATCCAGAAATTCCAGTCCGACGGCACCTTCGTCCTCGAGTGGGGCAGCAGGGGCAGCGGACCCGGAGAACTCAACTTCCCCTGGTCACTGACCACCGACCGCGCCGGCTACGTGTACGTGCTCGACACATGGAACCACCGGGTACAGCGCTTCACGTCCGACGGCACATTCGTAAACGAGTGGGGCAGGTTCGGCGTCGGCGGCAACTCGGCCCTGTCCTACCCGCGCGGGATCGCGGTCAATTCGGCGGGCAACATCTATGTGGCCGACTCGGCCAACAACCAGGTCCAGGTGTTCACCGACGCCGGCAAGTTCATCGATCGCTGGGGCGGCGTCGGCACCGGTGACCGCAAGCCGCCCGCCAGTAACAGCCCGCCCCCGAAGATCATCCCGACCGGCGTCGGCTACTACTACAAGAACCGTCTCTACATGCGGATCAAGTGCCCGGCCCGGTTCAAGCCGGCCTGCAACGCGGTCGCCACCGGAGTGACCAAGAAGAAGAAGGGCAAGGCGATGACCAGGTCCGTGAAGGTCAAGGTCAGATCGACCAAGTGGAAGCGGGTCTCGCTTCTCGTCAAGCCCAAGTTCAGGGCCAAGGTCCAGTCGCTCTCCAAGGTCAAGCGAAAGACCCTCCACGTCCGGATCAAGATCAAGTCGAAGCGGGGCAAGAAGAAGGGCACCGTGTATCACCGCCTGCGCGTTCGCACCTCCTGAGCGGTACCGGCGGACCCGGTTGAACCGGGTCCGCCCACAGTGACATAGTGGAGCGGTGCCGCTGACCGAAAGTCCGATCTGAACCGCAGCGACCGGAAAGTTTGGGCGACGCTCCAGGGTCGCTTTGCCGGGCTGCGCTTCGCGTGGCTGCGCATCCTGCAGGTCGCGATCGGCGCGGGCCTCGCCTGGCTGATCGCGACGGAGGTCGTCGGCCACAGCCAGCCGTTCTTCGCGCCGATCGCGGTCGTGCTCGTCCTCGGCCTGACGATCGAGCAACGCGGCCGGCGGGCATACGAGGTCGCTGCCGGGGTGGCGATCGGGATCGGCGTCGCCGACCTGATCCTCATGCTGACCGGCAGCGGCACCCCGCAGCTGATGCTGGTCGTCGCCTTGGCTATGGCGGCCGCCCTGATCGCCGGCGGCGGCCGCATGTTCATCAACCAGGCCGCCGTCTCCGCCGTGCTGGTCGCGACCCTGCCCGCCCCCGACGTGGCGGTCTCGCTCGAACGGTTCGTCGACGCCCTGATCGGGGGCGGGATTGCGCTGCTCGCCAATGCGGTCACTCCCGTCGATCCGATCCGTTTGATCCTCCGCTTTTTGGAGCCGCTGCTGTCACGACTGTCGGGCACCCTCGTGGATATCGCCGACGCCTTGGAAGACGGCAGTCAAGAAGAGATGACGGTCGCCCTCGAGCGAGCCCGGGCCCTGGATCCCGCGGTCCGGGAGATGAAGATCGCGATCGAGGCCAGCCAGGAGACCCTCTCGATGACCCCGATCCGGCGTTCCGCCCGTGGCCGGGTCGATCAGTTTGCGGCCGCAGCGGAACCGATCGACCTGGCGATCCGCAACACGCGGGTCCTGGCCCGCGCCGCCCAGCGGGCGATCGACCTGGACGAGAACGTGCCGCCGATCGTGGTCGACTCGATCCGGGACCTCGCCGCCGCGGTCCGTCTCCTCGACCGGCACCTCGGCGGCGGCCCCGGTCGTTCGGGAGCCCGAGAAGCCGCCTTGAGGGCCGCGGCCCAGGCGAGCGCCGCGCTCGACATGACCTCGAACATGTCGCTCAGCGTGATCGTCGGCCACGTACGGTCGACCGCAAGCGACCTGCTGCTCGGGCTGGGGATGACGCCCGATGAAGCCCGGGTCGAAGTCCGCACCGCCCGGGAGAAGCTGAACATCTGAGCCGGCGCGCGTGGCCGGAGTCAGTGCCCTTCGACTTGGTCGGGTTTCCAGCGTTCCCCGGCCGCAGCCCGCTCCATCCCGACCCATGCGAACTCCATCACCATGGCCAGGACCTGATCACGCGGGATGTCCCGGTGCTCATCCCACCAGTTGGCGATCGCGGTGAGAGCACCCAGGAGCTGACGGGACATGGCATCCACCACATCTTCGAAACTGGCACCTTCCGGCAAGACCGACGCCGGCATCTCCGGAGCCATCAGAGCGCCGATCATTCCTGCCATCTCGCCGTACAGCTTTTCGAATGTGTCGTTGACGTCGTCTGTGGCCCGGTGGCGGATCAGCATTCGCCAGGCATCGCGCCGGTCTTCCACGAACTCGAGGAACCCTTCGACGCCGGCGAGAAGACGGGTCTCTCCACCCTCGGTGGTCGCCATAACGGCCGCCATGACGCCGTTTTGCAGTTCCTCGACGTAAGTCTCAAGCAACTCCTGGAAAAGGTCGAGCTTGGACGGAAAATGTTCGTAGATGAGGGCCTTCGACACTTCTGCCCGAACAGCGACTTCCTCCAGGGAAGTCTCGTGATAGCCACCTTCAGCGAAGGCATCGATCGCGGCGTCAATGATCAGCTCCCGTCGCTTGGCTGCCGGCATACGTCGCTTCGGCTTTCTCCGGATCCGGTCCCGAGGGGTGATCTTCGGTCCGTGGACGTTCACCGCCATAACCTAAACCCTGCCTGCCTAAACCCTGCCCGAGGATGACCCGAGGGGGCTGGCCCACCTTTAAAAATCCCCCACAACTCCTAACTGACTGGCCGGTCAGTTAGGATTTGGGTTTCTGCGGATCGTGTCGCCCGGGTGGATCAAGGAAGTGCATCGGGCCGGCGGAATCGGTGAACCCAGTAACGAGAGGAGATTCGATGTCACTCGAAGTGGCCGGGCAGCGGGGCAACACTGCGGGCGCGATCACATATGTGGATCTGTACCGACGGTGGGAGGAGAACAACTGGAGCGCGATGGAGATCGACTTCACCGCCGACCGGGCCGGCTGGGACTCGTTGACCGAGATGCAACGCCGATCCGCACTGTGGATGTACTCGATGTTCTTCTACGGCGAGGACTCTGTCGCCGACAACCTCTCCCCCTACATCGACGCCGCGCCGACCGAGGAGCAGGCCTACTTCCTGACCACTCAGCAGGCCGACGAGGCCCGCCACGCGATCTTCTTCAACCGCTTCTTCCAGGAGGTGCTCGAAAGCGGTGACGGCACGATCGCCTCCGCCCTCGACACGACCCTCCCCCAGCTCGGCTGGGGATACCGCCACGTCTTCGACCGGCTCGACCGGATGGCCGACGAGCTGCGGTCCGACCGCTCGCTGCCGAAGTTCGCCCAGGCGATCACGCTCTATCACCTGATCGTCGAAGGCACGCTCGCCCAGCCGGGCCAGCACTTCATCGAGGATCACTTCACCAAGGGCGGCGAGCTGCCCGGTTTCAGCGCCGGGATGGTCCACGTCTCCCGGGACGAGCAACGGCACATCGGCTACGGCGTGAAGACCCTCTCCGAGATCGTGCCCCAGTCAGAGGAATGCAAGGCGGCGATCGTCGAGCTGTTCCGGGAGCTGAACCGGTACTCGCTGGCGGTCTTCTGCCCACCCGGCTTCGACCGGGCCTACTCCGACTGCTGGGGCTTCAGCCTCGAGGACATCTACTCCTTCGGGCTGCGGCTGATCCGTCAGCGATGGAAGACGATCGGGTTCCCCATCGAGGAGATGCCCGCCGACGTCTGGCCCTTCGACCACGACCTGCCGGTCGAGGAGATCGCCGCCCGCAACGTCAAGCTGCTGCTGGCCGGGGTCGGCGGCGAGCCACACCCCAGCCCGGACTCCTCGCCGGAGATCCAGGAGATCCTGTTCGACATCGTCGCCCGCGGAGCCGACCAATCGGCCGTCGACGGTGGGCCCTTCACCGTCGAGTGGCGGTTCACCGACGCAGGACCCTGGCACGTCACCGTCGACCGCGGCGGCTCCAGCCAAGGAGAAGGACCCGCCCGGAGCCCTGACCTCGTGATCAAGACGAGCTGGGCCGAATGGGTCCTGATCGCCATGAACGACGCCAACCCGCTGGCGTCGGTAGCTCGCCGGAAGCTGATTCCCAAGGGATCCCCCCGGGCGCTCAACACCTTCCGCAAGGTTTTCGCCGGGCGACCGCAACCCTGAGGCGCAGAAACTGTTTAGAGGTCAGTCCAGCGTGCCAGGGAGGGATGCACAAAGGCAGGGCTGGCAGGGGTAGGGCGCAGGGAGGTGGTGAGGCGAAGGCCTCACCACCTTTAATTAACGGGAGAGGTTCTTGATCTTGCGGGCGGCTTTGGCGCGGTCGTTCTTGTTCAGGTCGACCTTGCGCAGCCGGATCTTCTCCGGGGTGATCTCCAGGCACTCGTCGGAGCGCAGGAACTCGACCGCGGACTCCAGCGTCAGGGGCGTCGGCGGGGTCAGCCGCACCAGCACGTCGGAGCTCGAGGCCCGCATGTTGGTCAGCTGCTTCTCCTTGACGGCGTTTACGTCGAGGTCGTTCGCGCGGGCATGCTCGCCGACGATCATTCCCTCGTAGACGTCTTCGCCCGGACCGATGAAGAGCGACCCGCGCTCCTGCAGCCCGAAGAGCGCGAAGCTGGCGCTGGCGCCCTGGCGATCGGCGACCAACGAACCGGTGGCCCGGGTGTTGATCTCGCCGGCCCACGGCTCCCAACCTTCGAACAGGTGGTTGAGGATGCCGGTGCCCCGGGTCTCGGTGAGGAACTCGGTCCGGAAGCCGACGAGGCCGCGGGCCGGGATCACGTAGTCGAGGCGGGTCCGCGTGTCGGACAGCTGGACCATGTTCTCCATCCGGCCCTTGCGCGCGGCGAGAAGCTGGGTGACCGAGCCGACGAACTCCTCCGGCACGTCGATCACCAGACGCTCGGCCGGCTCATGAATCTTGCCATCGATCTCGCGGGTGAGCACCCGCGGCTGCCCGGCGGTGAGCTCGAACCCTTCGCGCCGCATGATCTCCAGGAGCACGACCAGCTGCAACTCGCCGCGGCCCTGGACCTCCCAGGCGTCGGGACGGTCGGTCGGTAGGACGCGGATCGCGACGTTGCCGAGCAGCTCCTGATCGAGCCTCGCCTGGATCTGACGGGCGGTGACCTTGCTTCCCTCACGTCCGGCCAGCGGCGAGGTGTTGACCCCGACCACGATCGAAAGCGACGGTTCGTCGACCTGGATGACCGGCAGCGGCCGGGGATCCTCGGCGTCGGCCAGGGTCTCGCCGATGGTCACCTCGGGGATGCCGGCCACGGCGATGATCTCGCCCGGGCCGGCCTCGTCGGCCGGAACCCGTTCGAGGGCCTCGGTGACGAAAAGCTCGTTGACGGTGGCGCGCTCGATGGTGCCGTCGGCCCGGCACCAGGCGATCGGCTCGCCGGAACGGATCGTGCCCTGCACGACCCGGCAGAGCGCCAGACGGCCGAGATACGGAGACGCATCGAGGTTGGTGACCCAGGCCTGGAGGGGATGTCCCTCTTCATAGACGGGGGCCGGAATGTGGTTGACCATCAGTTCCATCAGCGGCTTGAGGTCGGTCCCCTCTTCGCCTTCGGTCATCGAGGCCCAGCCGTCCTTGCCGTTGGTGTAGACGATCGGGAACTCGATCTGGTCACCGTCCGCGCCGAGATCCATGAAGAGCTCATAGACCTCGTCGACGACCTCGGCGATGCGCGCGTCGGGCCGGTCCACCTTGTTGACCACCAGGATCACCGGCAAGCCGCCTTCGAGTGCCTTGCCGAGCACGAAACGGGTCTGGGGCAGCGGGCCTTCGGAGGAATCGACCAGCAGGACCACCCCGTCGACCATGGTCAGGCCGCGCTCGACCTCACCGCCGAAATCGGCGTGGCCGGGGGTGTCGATGATGTTCATCTTCACATCGCCATACCGGACCGCGGTGTTCTTGGCGAGGATGGTGATGCCCTTTTCCCGCTCCAAGTCCATCGAGTCCATGACCCGTTCATTGACGTCCTGGCCTTGTCGAAAGGCGCCCGACTGCCACAGCATGGCGTCGACCAACGTGGTCTTGCCGTGGTCCACGTGGGCCACGATCGCGATGTTTCGTATGTCTTCCCTGCGCTCCATGAGGACGCGCAAGTCTAGGGCAGAGGAAGCCCAGGCACCCGAACGCCCCAAGAAACGCCCCTCTGGAGGCGTCATGTCGGACGGACTATCCCTCCAGCCGCGAAGCGGGTGGACGAACTATCCGTCCGACCATTGAGGTCACCACCATCCAAGTCGCACAGCGAAGCGAAGCGACTTGGATGCCTTTATTCAGCTATTCGCCGACCGGGGTCCCGTTCGTCTCTGGCGAGGAGGTCGTGGAGGTGTAGACAAACTCCTCCTCGGCACCGAACACGGCGTCCAGGACGGACTTGCGGGCCGACTCGCTCAGGACGAGCACGAGCCCGCCGGTGACGACGGCGGCCAGCAGCAACTTGCGGATGGGATGACGCTTCTTCGAAGGCGACTGGATCCGCTCGGCGGCATCCCGGAGCGATTCCGCTGCGGTCCGCAGCTCGCGCTTCACCTTGCGGTCGCTGGTCACAGATTCGACTGCGGAGGAACGGTTGTTGGAAATTCGGTCGAATGCCTTGCGTCCGGCGAGAACGGCAGCGATAAGACTGGCCCGCAGCTCCTCGTCTTCGGCGACGCGGCGGATGTACTGGTTGTCACGGGCGGCGGCGTAAGCTCGTCCGGCTTTGTTGGTGGCGTTATCGATACCCATTTGTTCTCGCTGCTCCTCTCGTTGGTCCTTCGACAATACCGCTACCGGGATCCCTCAAGGGCCTCGTCGAGCGCATCGCTCACCTTGTCCGCATAGACGAAGCGGATGCCTGTCCTTTCGTGCTCCGGGATTTCCTCAACGTCGCCTTCGTTGCGGCTCGGCAGGATCACCAGCTTGATTCCGGCTCGCTGGGCCGCCAGCGACTTTTCCTTGACCCCGCCGATCGGCAGCACCTGGCCGGTGAGGGTCACCTCGCCGGTCATCGCCACGTCGTTGCGCACCGGCCGACCCGTGACCAGGGATACGAGCGCGACGGTCATGGCCACGCCGGCGGACGGGCCGTCCTTGGGCACGGCACCAGCCGGGACGTGGATGTGGATGTCGTTGGATGCGAACCACTTCTCGTCCAGATCGGGTGCGACCCGGGAGGCGTTGGCCCGCACGTACGAAACCGCCGCCTGGGCCGACTCGCGCATCACGTCGCCCAGTTGGCCGGTGATCACCAGCTTGCCGTTGCCCGGCATGGCGGTCGCTTCGATGAAGAGGACGTCACCGCCTGTCGGGGTCCAGGCCAGGCCGGTCGACACGCCGGGCACCTTGGTCCGACGCCGGGTCTCGGAGAACACGCGCCGGCGGCCCAGGAGCTCCCGCACCTTCTTGCCAGAGACCTTGACTTGCTTGCCGCTGCCGCTGCCTTCCGCGACCACCCGGGCGACCTTGCGGCAGACGGTGCCGATCTCCCGTTCGAGGCTCCGCACCCCGGCCTCCCGGGTGTACTCCTCGATGATCGCCGTCAGTGCCGGGTCGGTGAAGCTGATCTGCGACCCCTTGAGACCATTCGCCTTGATCTGCCGGGGCACCAGGTACCGATGGGCGATGTGACGCTTCTCGTCGACGGTGTAGCCGGCGAGGTTGATCACTTCCATCCGGTCCCGCAGCGGGCCGGGGATCGTGTCGAGCACGTTGGCCGTCGCGATGAACATCACGTCGGAGAGATCGAAGGGAACATCAAGGTAGTGATCCCGGAAGGTGTCGTTCTGAGACGGGTCGAGCACTTCGAGCATGGCCGACGAAGGATCGCCGCGGAAGTCGGATCCCATCTTGTCGATCTCGTCGATCATGAACACCGGATTGCGTGACCCGGCGTCCCGCAGCGCCCGGATGATCGTGCCCGGCATCGCCCCGATGTATGTCCGGCGATGCCCCCGGATCTCCGCTTCGTCGCGCACGCCGCCTACCGATATCCGTTCGAACTCCCTGCCGAGGGCACGGGCGATCGACTTTCCGAGGCTGGTCTTGCCGACGCCGGGCGGGCCGGCGAAGCAGAGGATCGGGCCAGGGGAATCCGGGTTCAGCTTGCGCACCGCGAGGTACTCGAGGATCCGGTCCTTGATCTTCTCCATGTCGTAGTGGTCGGTGTCCAGGACCTCGCGGGCATGCTCGATGTCCAGGTTGTCCTCGGTCTCCTTCGACCAGGGCAGATCGACGAGCCACTCGAGATAAGTGCGGATGACGCCATGCTCGGCCGCGGCCGGCGGCAGCTTCTCCAGCCGGGAGAGCTCGCGCTCGGCCGCCTGAAGGGTCGTCTCCGGCAGTTTCGCCTCCTCGATCCGTTCCCGCAACTCGTTGACCTCGGCCTGCTGTTCGTCCTCCTCCCCGAGCTCGGCCTGGATCGCCTTCAACTGCTCGCGCAGGAAGTACTCCCGCTGCCCCTTGTCGATCGAGGACTGGACCTCCGACTGGATCTGCGAGCCGAGCTGGATCACCTCGAGCTC
>JBEBXB010000035.1:0-13054 GCA_040391885.1 Conexibacter woesei
CCTGGTCGCGTCATGCCGCGGCCGGCCTGACCATCGCTCAACTCCCTGCGCGCTGCCTCTTCAATCACCCCCGGGATCCCGGAATGGAGAAGTACTGACTGGGCCTAGATGAATGCGCATTCAAAGTATTTTCACGAAAGACTTGACAAGTTCTCCCTTTGTGGGCTAGCTTCCGAAGAGAGGAATGAGGAAGGGGGTGTCTATTCACCGTTTTCCTTACAAGTTGGTGAATACGTACCCACACTGAGGAGGGGGTTCTACGATGTTCAGTTCTCTACCCGACGGGGGGTCGAGCCGATGGCGAATTCGTTTCTTCTGCCTGTTCGCCCTGTTGTCACTTGGCCTGGTTGCGGGCTGCGGTAGTTCCGACGAAGGTTCTGGCACGTCCGGAGGTGACGGGGACGGTGGCAAATACCGAATCGCCCTGATCCAGAGTTACTCGGGCAACGACTGGCAGAACTCGTCCGCGAACCTGATCAAGGCGACGGCCGCCACGGCACCCTGGAAGGACAAGGTCGAGTTCGTCCATCACATCGCCGGTACCGACCCGCAGAAGCAGTCGAAGCTGATCACCGACGAGATCTCGGCCGGCGCGGACGCGCTGGTGCTCTACCCGATCTCGCTCACGGCGATCAACCCGGCCATCAAGAAGGCCTGCGACCAGGGCGTCCTGGTCGTCAATTACGACAGTTGGACCGAGGAGCCCTGTTCCTACAACGTCCACAACGACCCGTACGAGATCGGCAAGGAACGCGCCAGCTGGATGGCCGAGCACCTGGACGGATCGGGGACGATCGCGGAGATCACCGGCGTGGCCGGAACCGCCTTCGACACTCTCCACCAGAAGGGCGTCGACGATGCACTCAAGGATTACCCGGACATCAAGCTGGTGGCACGGGAACAGGGCCTTTGGGCCCAGCCGGCCGCGCGTGACGCGATCACCAAGATCATGTCCGCGCATCCGGACCTGGACGGAGTGATCATCCAGGTCGGGTGCTGGGGCGCCACCGAGCAGCAGATCCAGCTCGGCGACGAACCGATCCCCTGTGCCGGCAACACATCGCACGGCCATCTCTGGCAGATGTTCCCCAAGAGCGAGCTCCCGGGCAAGGGGATCAACCTCCCGTCGATCGCCGTGTCCGAGACCACCTACACCGGCGGTCTGGCTTTCCTCCAGGCATTCAACATGCTTGAAGGCGGCGAGGAAGCACAGGCGGAGAGATGCCACGAGACGGTGGTGCCCCCGGTCGTGTACCGCGCCGAGGATCTGAAGCTCGGGGAAGACGAGACCCAGTTCGGCAACGTTTTCCCGCCCGACCACAAGCCGGAGATCCCACCGGGAATGCTGGCGAACTACTACACGCCGCTGATCGGCCAGGGCCTCCTGGCCTCACTCACCGGCAAGTCGGACCAGGTGTCTGAGCCGATTCCGCCAGAGCTCGTCGGTGGCGACGACAACATCGACGGCACGGCAGATGAGAAGGAGGCCTGCCTGGTTCCCTAGCTGCCCAGGGATTCGCGCGGATGGGTCCCGGGCAGACGGCCCGGGACCCATCCCTCCCTATGTCGGAATCGCCGCCCATGACCTCGATAAAAGTCTCCGAAATAACCAAGCAGTACGGGTTGACTGTCGCGCTCAACTCCCTGGATCTCGATATCTCCGCGGGAACCGTCCACGGAGTCATCGGCGAGAACGGGGCCGGCAAGTCCACCCTCGTGAAGATTCTCTCGGGGCTGACCCGCCCGAATCGGGGAAGCCTCTCCATCGGCGGACGCGAAGTCGCTTTCGACGCGCCGAAGGACGCCCGCGAAGCAGGGGTCGCGGTCGCCTTCCAGGAGCTCAGCCTCATCCCCGACCTCTCCGTCGCGGACAACCTCTCGATGCCGAACAAGCCCCGCAGATTCGGGTGGCTCACGTCTGACTCCCGGTCCCGTGCCGACGCCCGCGAGGCACTCGCGGAATGGGGTCTCGAGGGGATCGACCCTCTAACACCGGTCCGGGCCCTGTCCCTCGCTGCCAGGCAGCAGGTGGAGATAGTGGGAGCCATCGCTCGCGACCCCGAGCTGCTCATCCTCGATGAGCCCACCTCGGCCCTGGGTCAGGCCGAAGCCGACTGGCTCTTCGAGCAGGTGCACCGCCTGCGGGAGCGGGGCAGCACCGTCATCTTCGTGTCGCATCGCATGAGCGAGGTTCGTGAACTGTGCGACGAGGCGTCGGTCCTCCGGAACGGACGCCGGGTCGGAGTGATCTCGAGCCTCACCGAGACCTCGGACGACCAGATCATCGAGATGATGATCGGCGAGACGCTCGACCGGATCTTCCCCGACAAGCTGCCCGCGGCCGCGGTGACTTCCGATTCGAAGCCGGTTCTCTCTGCGCGGGGCCTCGCCTCCGGCGGGCTTCGGTCGGCCAGCTTCGATCTCGGCCAGTCCGAGGTGCTCGGCATAGCCGGGCTGCAGGACCAAGGTCAACGCGACCTCTTCCGCGCGCTCTTCGGGGCCGAACGCGTGGCCGCCGGGGTCATCGAGGTCGACGGGGAACCGGTGAAGTTCAAGACCCCCCGGGACGCGATCCGCTCGGGCATGGGGATCAGCCTGGTGCCGGAGGACCGGGCCGCGGAAGGAGCACTCCTAGAGATGACCGGCCGGGCCAACATCACCCTTCCCTCGGTCCGCCGGTTCACGCGACTCGGGTGGATCGACAGCAAGGCCGAGACGGCCGCGGTGACCGAGGTCCTCGATCGACTGCAGATCAGCCACCGCGCGCTCTACGAGCCGGTCGAGGCCTTCTCTGGCGGAAATCAACAAAAGATGATCATGGGCAAGTGGATCCTCAGCGGATCCAAGACAATGCTTCTCTACGACCCGACCCGCGGCGTCGACATCAAGACCAAGTCGGAGATCTACCGGATGATCCGCGACCTGGCCGCCGAGGGGAAGTCGGTCCTCTTCCATTCGACCGACATCGAAGAGCTGGTCAACGTCTGCGACCGGGTCATGGTCTGCTACCGAGGCAGGCTGCAGGCGCCGATCGTCGGTGACGAGATCTCCAGCGGGCGGATCCTCAGGGAGATGCTCGGGGCAGCCGACGAGCCGCTTCCGGCGAAGGGAACCGCGCGATGATCCAGCGGCTCAAATCCAGCAAGGCCGCCCACCGGCTCCAGGTTGCCGGCGTGCCGACGATCGTCCCCTCCCTGCTCATCCTGGGCGTGCTCCTCGTGATCTACGGGGGAGTCCGGGTCAACGCATTCTCGACCTTCAACCTGCAGGAGCTCTCCAATGTCACCGCGACGCTCGCGATCCTCGCGGTCGGCCAGACGGTGGTCGTAATCTCCGGCGGCTTCGACTTCTCCGCAATCGCGGTGCTGGCCTTCCTGAACACGTTCATGGTGACCCAGCTCGGGATGGTGGGGGACTCCTACATCCTCATGTCGGCGTTGGTCCTCTTGGTCGCCATCTTGATCGGGGCCCTCAACGGCTTTCTCGTCGGATACCTCCGAATCCAGTCGATCATCGCCACGATCGCGATGTTCTTCGTCCTCTCCGGCGGCGCGTTGGCGTTCATGAACACCCCGGGCGGCGGGATCGATTCGGGGTTCACCTCGGCCCTGGCCGGGACGTGGGGAGTCTCATTCCCGGCCTCCGCCGGGATGATGCTGATCACGGCCCTGATCTGGATCGTCCTGAAGAAAAGTCGCTTCGGGACGAACCTCTACGCGGTCGGCTCCAACTCCCGGGCGGCCTACGCCAGGGGCGTCCCGGTCAAGGCGACGCTGGTCAAGGCCTACGCGTTCGCAGGGCTCTTCTACGGCATCGCCGCGCTCAATTACACCGCGGCGACCGGAAGCGGTGACCCCCGGGTCTCGTTCGTGCTGCTCGGCCAGATGTTCGCCGCGGTGATCATCGGAGGCACGATCTTCGGCGGCGGGCGAGGCGGGGCGGTCGGAAGCATCCTCGGCGCGCTGTCGCTCGCGGTCTTCGAGGCCATCCTCTTCTCGGTCGGCTTCGAGTCCTATTACACGGGCATCGTGTTCGGCTTCCTGCTGCTGGTGGTCGTCCTGCCCGCCGCGCTCGGGCCCCATCTGATCGAGCGCTACCAGGCAAATCGCCGCCACTTGAAACCTGACCCGGTCGAGGAAGGGACGGCACTGTGAACACGGTCACGGACGAGCGCCAGATCGAAGGGTCCCGCTGGGCCCAGGCGAGGCGCCGCTACCCGAACCTCTCGGCCGTGGTTACGGTCTGGCTCGTATTCGTCGCCGTGCTGCTCTTCGGCCTCGTCGCCGGCTGGGTGACGCGCGTCGGCCAGCTCGAGACAGCCCTGTTGCTCGCGTCCTTCGCGGCGATCGTCGCGCTCGGCCAGCACCTGGTGATCCTGACCGGTGGCATCGACCTTTCGATCCCCTTCGCCCTGACCGCTTCGGCGATCCTCCTGACCGACCTCAGCAACGGCCCGGAGAGCATGATCTGGGTGATACCGGCGACCTTGATCTTCGCGACCCTGGTGGGCGCCTGGAACGGCTTCGGGGTCGCCATCCTCCGGGTCTCGCCGTTGATCATGACCCTGTCGACGAACATCATCCTGCTCGGGATGGTGTTGGCCTACACGCAGGGGACGCCGCAGGGCCTCGCCCCGGACCCGCTCGTCAACTTCATCACCGGCAGCATCGGCCCGATCAAGACCCCGATAGTCATCGCGGCGGTCATCACGGTCCTGGTGTCCCTGCTCCTCCTCAGGACCTCCTTCGGCAGGTATGTGTTCGCGGTCGGCAACAACCCCGACGTGGCCTACCTATCCGGGGTGTCCGTCAAGCGGGTCCTGATCGGCGTGTACGCCCTGGCTGGCCTGGCCTATGGGCTCGCCGCCGTGATGCTCTGCGGCTGGACCCAGCAGGCGTCGTTCCAGCTTGGAGACCCGTACCTGTTCCCGAGCATCGCCGCGGTGGTGCTCGGCGGCACTTCGATCCTCGGCGGACGGGGCAACTACCTGGGGACGGTAGGCGGCGCCGCGGTCTTCGTGGCGATCGGAACCGTATTTGCCGGCACGAATGTGCCGGAGTCAACAAGAAACATCGTTATCGGCGTCGTCGTGATTCTCGCGGTGACGTTGATTCAGCGCGAACGTGTCACTGAATAAAGGAAGGCAGCGGAAATGAGCTCAGTTGGTGTAGATACGGGCGGAACGTTCACCGATCTGGTGTGCCTGCGTGATGACGGAACCCTCGAGGTTTCAAAGCGTCCTTCCACCCCTCCCGATTTCTCGGACGGGATCCTCAACGTCGTCGAGTCGATCGACGACGGTTCGGTCCTGGAGAAGATCGACTACTTCTACCACGGCACGACCGTGACCACGAACGCGATGATCACGGGGACCGGGGCGAAGATCGCCTTCCTGACCACAGCCGGGTTCCGGGACACTTTGCCGACGATGAGGATCATCGGCAGGTCGGCCGGAAAGTCGGAGACGGAGCTCAAGCAGTACACGTACACGAACAAGCCCGAACCGATCGTCGCCAAGCCGTTGATCAAGGAGATCCACGAACGGGTGGACCGCAACGGTGACGTGATCGTCCCTCTCGACGAGGAAGCCGCGCGCGCCGCGATCCGGGACGTCGTCGACGAAGGCGTAGAGGCGATCGGCATCTGCCTGCTGTGGTCGTTCATGAATGAGTCGCATGAGCGTCGCCTCAAGGAGCTGGTCGAGGAGGAGGCCCCGGGGCTGCACGTCTCGATCTCGAGCGAGATCGTGCCTGCGATCAAGGAGTACGAACGCTCCAGCACCACCGCCGTCAACGCCTACCTCGCGCCGTTGCTAACCAACTACCTGAAGCAGCTCCAGTCGCGCCTCACCGAGGCTGGCCTCAAGGGGTCGCTCTTCGTCATGCAGTCCATGGGCGGGGCGATGCGGATCAAGGATGGGGATCGCCGCGCGGCCAACACCCTTGTGTCCGGTCCCGCGGGCGGGGTGGTCGCAGCCCGGTTCCTGGGCAGGCGCTCCGGGCACGAGAACATCATCTGCGCCGATGTGGGCGGGACCAGCTTCGACGTCGGCCTGATCGTCGACGGCGAGCCGGTCGTCACCTCGTCATCGACCGTCAGCCAGCACACCTTGCTCGTGCCGACCATCGACATCGTGTCGATCGGGGCCGGCGGCGGCTCGATCGCCTGGGTGGACCTCGGACGCCTGCGGGTCGGTCCCCAGAGTGGCGGCGCCGACCCCGGGCCGGCCTGCTACGGCAAGGGCGGCACGGAGCCGACGGTCACCGACGCGGACGTCGTGCTCGGCTACATCGACCCCGACTACTTCCTCGGTGGCAAGCTGGAGCTGGACCGCGAGCTCGCGGAGAAGGCGATCAAGGAGAAGATCGCCGATCCGCTGGGCATGTCGGTCCAGGACGCGGCCGCCGGAATCGTGGAGATCGCGAACCACCACATGTCAGACCTCATGCGGAAGATGACGGTCGAGCGTGGCTACGACCCTCGTGACTTCGTCGTCTACGGCTTCGGTGGCGCCGGGCCCCTCCACGGCGGCGCATTCGGCCGGGAGCTGGGAGCCAAGGAGATCCTGTTCCCCCTCGGCAACGTGAGCTCCACCTTCTCGGCTCTCGGGCTGACCGTCTCGGACCTGAGCACCGTCACCCAGGTGAGCGACCTCACGTCCGCGCCGTTCGACCCCGCCTGGATCACCGAGCGATTCGTCGAGCTGGAGGCCGAGGCGGTCGAGAACCTGAGGGGCGCTTCGGTTGCCGATCAGGAGATCAAGCTCCAGCGCATCCTTGAGCTCCGCTACCGGGGGCAGGTGCATCAGATCGATACGCCGGTTCCGGGAGGCAACCTCGACGAGGTCCAGCTCGCGCAGGCCCTGGATGACTTCGAGCAGCGATACGAAGATCTGTACGGGCGGGGCTCGGCCTTCCGCGAGGCCGGCATCGAGCTGACGACCTTCCGGGTCCACGGCACGGCGCCGATCCAGGCGGCTGACCTCAAGCCGTTCGATCTGGGTGACTCGGACGCTTCATCGGTGAGGGTCGACCGCAAGAAGATCTACTGGCGGGAGGCCGGTGGGTTGGTCGACACGGACATCTACGGCGAGGGCCTCCTGCCCGGCATGGAGTTCGAAGGGCCGGCCGTGATCCGGATGGAGGCAACCACGGCTCTCGTCCATCCCGGCCAAAGGGCTCGCATCGACGAGTTCGGCAGCGTTCGCGTCTCGTTTTCCTGAAAAGTCTGATCAAAGGAAAGGCATCAGTGGCTAAGCAGATTCTCAAGATTCCCGACTCCGAGCGGTTCATCTCCACCGGGAAGCGTCCCGAGCGAAGCGCCATCTCGCCGAAGCTCAAGCTGTTCGAATACGACCCCGAGCACGAGGTCGATCCCATCACCCTGGAGGTGGTGGCGCACAAGCTCTGGCAGATCAACGACGAGCAGGGCCAGGCCCTCAAGAAGATCTCCGGCTCGCCCGTCGCTACCGACGCGAACGACTTCAACGTGGTGCTCTGCGACGAGCTCGGGGACATCATCAACATCGGCCCGTACTACCTGCCCCACGCGGCGAACGTCGACTTCATGGTGAAGTGGACGGTCGAGCACCGGAGCGACAATCCAGGGATCCACCCCGATGACATGTTCCTCTGCAACGACCCCTGGGTCGGGGCGCTCCACCCCCAGGACGTGGCCGTGCTCTCTCCCGTCTTCGTCGGTGACGAGCTGCTCTGCTGGACCGGATCGACCATTCATCAGGTCGACCTGGGCGGGATCAACGTCGGTTCGTGGTGCGTCGACGCCGAGGAGCATTTCGCGGAGGGTATGTCGTATCCCCCGATCAAGATCGTCGAGAACGGTGAGATCCGGCGCGACATCGAGGATGTCTACGTGCGTCGCTCGCGGGCCCCGGGCCAGATCGGCCTCGATCTCCGGGCTCACATCGCGTCGAACAACGTCGCCAAGCAGCGGCTTCACGAGCTGGTCGACCGTTATGGCGCGAAGACAGTGAGCTCGGTCATGAAGAAGCAGATGGATTACGCCGAGGAGCGCTTCCGTGAGCGCCTCGAGGAGATCCCGGATGGCACCTGGCGTTGCGAGACCTACCAGGAGGTCGCCAAGACCGGCGACCGCGGCGTCCACAAGACCATCCTGTCGCTCACCAAGAAGGGTGACCGTCTCTCGTTCGACTTCACCGGCACGGATCCCAACGTCGGGATGATCAACTCGACCCGGGCCGGGGCGGTGGGCGGCTCGATGGTGGCCATCCTGCCGCAGCTCTGCTTCGACATCCCGTGGGCGCTCGGGGGATTGCATCGCGCGATCGACTACGAGACCCCGATGGGAACGATCGTCAATGCGGAGTTTCCACTCGGCGTGTCGATGGGTTCCATCAGCGGCACCTGGTCGGTGACCAACGCCTCGAACGTCTGCATCGCGAAGATGCTCTCCTCCGTTCCCGAGCTGCAGGACCGCCTGCTCGCCGGGTGCGTGGGGTCCTGGACGACGGTGATCACCTCCGGCCTCGACAACAACGAGCAGCCGTTCGTGACCATGATCATGGACTGCATGGCCGGCGGCTGGGGGGCGAGGAGCTTCGACGACGGGATCGACACCGCGGGCCTCATGGCTGCGATCACGGGGCAGTGCCCGAACGTCGAGACCAACGAGGGGCTCTATCCGTTGCTCTACCTCTACAGGCGGGAGACCAAGGACTCGGGCGGTCCGGGTGAATTCCGCGGCGGCATGGGCGCGACCTCGTGTTGGGTGCCTCATCGCGCCGACGGCGAAGGGCTCAACCTGGTGCTCGCCACCTTCGGCCAGGCCTTCCCGACCGCACTCGGGATCGACGGCGGCTACCCGGCCAACACCTCCATGTTCAAGATGGTCCGGGATTCGAACGTCCACGAGATCCTGTCGAGTGGCAAGGTGCCGCTCTCGCTCGACGAGCTGGACGGCGAGTTCGAGCTCCTCCCCGAGAAATGTGAGACGGAGGAGGGGCCGACCGATGTCTTCGAGCACACGTGGAGCGGCGGCGGTGGCTTCGGCGACCCGCTCGACCGGGACCCCGAAAGAGTCGCGCACGATGTAGTCCACGACGCTGTGTCGCAGGAAGCTGCCTTCGATATCTACGGCGTCGTCGTCAACGGAGAGCTCGACAAGGAAGCCACGGAGCGCCAGCGGAAGCTGCTGCGAGACGAACGTCTGTCGTGAGGGCCAAAAGAATGGAAGGAGCAAACGTGCAGGTAGATCACCATCTGGAAATAGACGACCAGAACCATTTCCGGTGCCGTCGCTGCGGGCACGATCTCGGCAGTGCGGAGAGGAACTTCAAGGAGGGGGCGGTGAAGAAGGTCCGCCCGATCCAGGCGGCGAACCCTCTAATCGCGGACCCCGACAACTTCATCGATGATCCGGTCGAGTTCCGGCAGTACTACTGCCCGGGCTGCGCGACGCTCCTCGAGAACGAAGTGATCCGGTCCGACAGCGCCACGGTGTGGGACAAGCAACTCTCGATCGACGCCCCGGCGTCGGGTGGGTGAGGAAGGGCGAATGCGAAAGACGCTGAGCAGCGAAGCGGCACCATCGCCGATCGCCCCGTACGTCCAGGGGATCGACTGCGGGGAGTACGTGTACGTCTCGGGGCAACTCGGGATCGATGTCGAGACAGGAGCGATCCCCGAGGACGCCGCCGAGGAGACGGCGGTCGTACTGAGGAACGTCCGGGCCGTGCTCGCGGAGGCCGGGCTCGACATGGATTCGGTCGTGAAGACGACCGTCTACATGACGGATCCCGACGACTACGCCGCGATGAACCAGGCGTACGGAGCGGCCTTCGGGGAATCCCCGCCGGCGCGCGCGACCGTCGGGGCAGCGTGGCTCCTGGCGGGGGCCCGGGTCGAGATCGAGGCTGTGGCCAAGAGGGCCTGAACGGATGACGGCAGGCGAAAAGATCACGAGCCAGGATGTGGCCGAGTCCGCCGGGGTGTCCCAGTCCACCGTCTCCCGGGTGCTGAACGGCAACTCCAGGGTTGCAAGCGAGACGCGAGAGAAGGTGCTCGAGGTCGTCGAGAGGCTGGGCTACACGCCGAATGCGCTGGCGCGTGGCCTGGTCACGAGCCGATCCGGCCTGGTCGGCGTGATCGCGTCCAACGTGACCAACCCCTTCTACCCTCAGTTCCTCGAGTCGATAGGGCAGAGGCTGGTCGCCTCGAACCTCAGCATGTTGCTCTGGAACTCCGACGAGCGAGGCAACGACATCCTCCTGGAGTCGCTCTTGGCGCAGCGCCTGGACGGGGTTCTCTTCACGTCGGCCATGCGTGACTCGGAATTGGTCAAACGGATCCAGGATCGGGAGATCCCGGTCGTGCTCACCAACCGCTATGTGGACGACATCGAGTGCGACGTCGCCCTCGGAGACAACGAGTCGGGCGCCCGCGACGTTGCCCGGTACCTGGTCGAGCTGGGCCACGAGCGGATCGGCGTCATCTCCGGTGATGCGATGACGACGACCAGCCGCGATCGTCTGAAGGGCTTCCTCGCCGAGCTGAAGAGCCTCGGTGTCGAGGTCCCGGACGAGTTGGTCCTCAGCGCGGACTTCCATTACTCGAAGGCGTATGCCGCCGCCCAGCACCTGCTCGGGCTGAATCCCCGGCCGACCGCGATCTTCGGGCTTTCCGACCACATGGCCCTGGCTGCCCTGAACGCGGCGAGGTCACAGAACGTGAGCGTGCCCGACGAACTTTCGGTGGTCGGTTTCGACGACATCCTGATGGCTGGCTGGGAGACCTTCGAACTGACGACCGTGCATCAACCGTTTGCCGAGATGGCACAGGCCTCGGTGGACATGTTGGTGGAGAGATTCAACGATCCGACCCGATCTTCGCGCAAGCTCGTCTTCCCCAGTCGACTGGTGATCCGCGAGACGACCGCTCCGAAGTCTGGTCAAACCCGAGAGGAGAAGCATGGCTGAGTACCTGAAGCGCGCCCCGGTGACACAGGAGGAGACCGCGGATGACGTGAAGAGGACGGTGGAGACGATGCTGCAGCGCATCGAGAAGGAGGGGCTCGAGGCGATCCGCCACTACTCCGACTCGCTCGATGGCTGGAACCCTGACTCGTTCAGGGTCAGCGAAGAGACGATTGCCGCGGCATCGGAGAAGCTCAGCCCGGAGCTCAAGGCACACATCGACTTCGCGCTCGCGCAGGTCCGCCGATTCGCCGAGGCTCAGCTGGAGACCATCAGCGATCTTGCGGTCGAGACCCAGCCGGGCGTGCTGCTCGGCCACCGGAACCTGCCCGTCGAATCGGTCGGCGCCTATGTGCCGGGGGGCCGTTACCCGATGCTCGCGTCGGCATTCATGACCGTCGCGGTGCCCAAGGTCGCCGGCGTCTCCAGGGTTGTGACGGCCTCGCCGCCCTGGAAGAGCGAGGGGATCCATCCCGCGATGCTCTACTCGATGGCCTCTTCGGGCGCCGATGAGATTCTCTGCCTGGGCGGGGTGCAGGGCCTGGCGATGATGGCCTTGGGCGCGGAGGACTTCGAGCCGGTCGACATGATCGTGGGAGCCGGCAATCAGTACGTCGCCGAAGCGAAGCGCCAACTGTTCGGAAAGGTCGGGATCGATCTGCTGGCCGGTCCGACCGAGATCCTGGTCATCGCCGATGAGAATGCGGACGATGAGCTCGTCGCGGCCGACCTGCTCGGACAGGCCGAGCACGGGCCGAACTCACCGGCGATCCTGATCACCACCTCCGCCGAATTCGGCCGGAAGGTGCTCGGTCAGATCGACCGGCTACTGGTCAACTGGCCGACCGCGGCGGTTGCCCGGGAGGCTTGGAAGAACCATGGGAACGTGGTCGTGGTCGCCGATCGGGACGAAGCGATCGAGCTCTCCGATCAGTTCGCCCCCGAGCATCTCGAGGTGCAGGTCGCCGAGGACGAGCTCGAGTACTACCTGTCGGAGCTCAACAGCTACGGGTCGCTCTTCTTGGGTGACGAGGCGACGGTGAACTACGGCGACAAGGCCGTCGGCACGAACCACGTCCTGCCGACCAATCGAGCCGCCCGATACACCGGCGGCCTCTGGGTCGGCAAGTTCCTGCGCACCGTCACCTACCAGCGTTTGACGCCGGACGGGACCCGTCGCATCGCTCCCGCGGCGGCCGCGATCGCTTCGGCGGAGATGCTCCAGGGGCACGCCATCACCTCCCAGATGCGCCTGGACCGGCTGGGGACCCCAGTCGCCGGATGACCTCGGCGAACCGATCGGCTCTGGTGACCGGTGCGGGCGGTGGGATCGGCGCCGCCTGCAGCGTCGCCCTGGCGGGCGACGGCTTGAAGCTCTATCTGATGGGCAGGGACGAGGGGCGCCTCGCCCCGGTGGCGGATGAGATCCGCCGTCGGGGAGGCGAGGCGGTCCCCATCAGCTGCGATGTGACCGATCCTCAGCAGGTCGCCGAGGTAGTCGATGGCCTTGGGCGTGTCGACGTCTTGGTGAACTCCGCGGGCACGAACGTTCCGGAGCCTTTCGTCGAGGTCTCCCCGTCCACTTTCGACGACCTGCTGCGTGTCAACGTTAGCGGCACCTTCTTTGCGTCCCAGGCGGTCGCGAAGAAGATGATCGCGGCGGGCGAGGGTGGGTCGATCATCAACATCTCGTCGCAGATGGGTCACGTCGGTGCCGCCAACCGGAGCGTGTACTGCACGACGAAGCATGCCGTGGAGGGGCTGACGAAAGCCCTTGCCATCGAGCTGTCCGCGCATGACATACGTGTGAACTCGGTGGCACCGACCTACGTCAAGACGCCCATGACCACTCCCTTCTTCGAAGATGAGGAGTTCCTGCGGGACTCGCTTTCCCGGATTCCTCTCGGTCGCCTGGGGGAACCCGGCGACGTGGCCGCGGCGGTCAGCTACCTGGCATCCGCCTCCGCCTCGATGATCACCGGCACGAGCCTGGTCATCGACGGCGGCTACACGGCACAGTAGGCGCGGGCCTCGAGACCCGTTCGTGATCGTTAGAGACAACTGTCACGAACGGGCTTTGACACTATGTCATTGAGGTCAGGC
>JBEBXB010000036.1:0-12884 GCA_040391885.1 Conexibacter woesei
CTCGGCCTCAACGACCGGCTTCACCAGGACCGCCGTGCCCACCTCTTCCCGCAGTCGATGGAGATCGTCCGCTCGGCGCGCGAGATGGGAGCGATCGGCGCGAGCATCTCCGGCGCCGGCCCGACCGTGCTGGTCTGGTCCGGCTGGCAGGAGACGGGGAAGGTCGTCAAGGCGCTCAATGAACGGTGCGACGGCTGGGCCGAGGTCCGGCGGGTCGGGTTCAGCCCGCTCGGCGCGGACGTCCCCGAACTCTGACCCAACCCAACCGCTGGGGCGATCGACCCTGCACATCAAGCCGAATCGCCCCAGCGATTGGCTGGTGATGCGTGGAGACGGGGAGAGGCCGCTACTTCTTCGGCGGGGTCAGCTCGCGGACGAGCTTCTTCGCCTTCGGCAGCTCCGCCTGGAGATCGAGCCGTTCGAGGACCTCGACGGTGAGCCGGGCGTAGTCGAGACCCTTTCGTTTCTGGAAGTCGAAGATCGGAATCCCGGCGCGGGCCGATTCCGGATAGGCGATCGATCGCCGGATCACGGTGTCGAAGACGGTGCCGTCGAACTGTTCACGCAGCGTCTCCAACGTTGATCGGGCGTGTTTCGTGCGCATGTTAGCGATGTTCAGAAGCACCCCGAGCAGCTCCAGATCCGGGTTCAGGTTCTCCCGCGCGAGCCCGATCACTTCCATGGCTTGCTCCGCGCCCTGCTCGGAGAAATGCTCCGCCTGGGTCGAGAGGATCGCCCGGTCGGAGGCGACCAAGGCGTTGACGGTCAGCAGCCCGAGGGTGGGCGGGCAGTCGATCAGGATCACGTCGTGATGGCGCTTCGGTTCGCGCAGCGCGTTGCGGAGCGTAAGCTCACGGCCGATCTTGCCGGCCAGCATCAGCTCCGCCTCCGCCAGGCCCAGGTTCGCCGGGATCACGGCGCCGCCGCCGGGGCCGGTGTGGGTCGCGTCGGTCGCCTTCTCCTGGCCGGCCAGGACCTCACCCAGCGTGGGGTAGGCGTCGGCGGGGATGCCGAAATACTCGGAGAGGTTTCCCTGAGGGTCGGCGTCGATGGCCAGCACGTCCAGACCGGTCCTGGTGAGCCCTTCGGCCAGTGATCGCGTCAAGGTCGTCTTGCCGGTTCCGCCCTTCTGGGAAAGGATCGCGATCGTCGTGGCCACCGGCACACCCTACCGCCGGATCCGGGGGCGGCGGCGCGATCCCGGGAGAGCGCCTACAATCAGGCGCGATGGGTCCCGTATTCACGGAAATCGATATCGACGCCCCCCGGGCGAAGATCCATGACTACCTCATGGATTTCTCCACCCGCAAGGAGCTCTACGGCGACTCCGTCGAGGCTTTCCGGCTGCTGCGGCTGAACTCCCGCGGCGTGGGTGCCGGCGCCCGCTTCCAGTTTTCGAGACGCGCCGCCTGGGCGGATTCGGCGATCACCGCCGACGAGCCGGGACGGATCTCCGAGCGTGGAGTCGCGGGCAACTACAACAAGACGGGCACCGGCACCGAGTGGGAGCTCTCCGAATCCCCGGCCGGGGTGACCACCGTCCGACTCAGCTACTGGACGGAGCCCACGGGCTTCGCCAAGGTGTTCGATCGGTTCACCGGGGGAGCCGGCTGGCACTCCCGACGGCTGAAGCGAGCCGGTTCCCGGCTGCGGGAACTGATGGAGTCTGATGAAGCCCCCGTCACCGTTCCCGTCAAGGTGGCTGGCGGCAATCGTCACACCACCGGCGTCTTTTAGCCGGTCCCCGTTCACGAGACAGCGGAAAGTCCGTCAGGACGATTAGACTTCCGCGCCGATGGACAAGATTTCGAAGAGCAACTGGTTCCGAGGGCTCACAGCGGCCCTCATCGTCGTCTTCTCGGGCATTGCCCTGGCTGCCTGTGGCGCCGAGCATCACGAGAAGACCGGGATAGTCGAAGGTGAGCCGGTAGCACTTGGCTCGCTCGAGTACAACGTGCTCTTCACTCGGCCCCTCAACGTGAACGACGTCGAGGATCGTGAGTATCTGGTCGGGCAGAAGCCGGCCCCGGTGGGTTACAGCTACATCGGCGTCTTCGTCAAGATCCACAACCGCGACGAAGACAACAGCCACCGCCTGCCGGAGTCGTTCGAGATCAAGACCACGACCGGGCAGTCCTTCGAGAATCTCCCGAGCAAGAGCTCCTACGCGCTTCAGCCCGGCACCCTGGTACCGGGTGACGGCAACGTCCCCGAGATCGATTCGACCCCGCAGGTCGGCCCGATCCAGGCCTCGATGCTGCTCTACCTCGTCGACGACGAATCGACGGAGCACCGGCCGGTCGAGCTGATCATCGAGGGCGAGGACGGTCCCGCCACCGTTGAGCTCGACCTCTAGCCAGATCGTCCGGACCGGGTTCGCCGGTCAGCTGATAGCCGGCTTCGGCGCAGCGCTCGCGCTTCTGGGCCCGTTCGCCGATTGGCTCGCGGGTGCCGGCGTATTCATCCTGATCCTCGGGGTGGTCATAGCCGCCCCCGCGGGGCGCCATCCCGGCCCCTTCATGGTCGAGTGGTGGTCGGTGGCGGCGATCGGGGCGTTGGCCTGTTTGATCGGCTTCGGCCTCACCTTCGTCCTTGCCTGGCTGGGCGGGATGATCCTCGTCGCGGGCGCGGTGGCGGCGCTGATCTCGGTCGGGCTGGGCAGCCCGGTCGAAGACTGAGACCAGCGCCGGCAGTCTTTACCAGCGGGCGTTCTGTTCCGGCACCGGCAGTGAGCGTCGATGTCGGAACTCAGATTCGATGGTCAGCGCAGGCGCTTCATCGTCACGGTCCAGCGGATTGTGGTCTTGTACCAGCCGTCGATGTGTCGGACAGTGTCGGTGCCGCGGGCGATCATTATGACCTTGCTCCAGGCACCGGTCTTCCGATTGAACTTGCGGTTGAAGATCCACTTGGGTTTGAAGCCGGTCGAAATATCCTTGCCGTTCCCCTTGCGGCTCAGCATCGCGGGCCACCGCTTTCCTCGCCAGGGGCAGTTGCGGAACAGGTCCTTGGCCGGTTGGCGGCTCATCGTCTGGTCCAGCGTCAGCTTTCCGTTGCGTGCCCACAGGGAAAGCTTGCCGCTCCGGATCGACTTGGTTCCGCAGTCGGGCGCGGGAGGAGGAGGCGCCGGACCGTCTCCTCCGTCCCCGAAGCAGCTTTCAGGAAGGTGGTCGGTCTGAGTTTCGTATGTGCCCTTGCGCGTTACCTTGCCCCGGGCCGGGATCGGGGCGAAGATCGCGTTGTTGGCGCGCCTGGCCCCGGAAGCGACGATCCTCATTCGCCGGAACGGCGTGTGGAACCGGACCGTCTCACGGCCGGAGCCCTGGGCGTACCAGTCGCACTCGAACTTCGGTGTCTTGTTGGTGTCCCACTGATTCGTCTGGACGCCGCTGATCTTTACTTTGAAGACCCCTTGCTTGACGGCGGCATCGCTCCGCTGCGGTGCGGCGAGGAGGCCGGCAAGGAACAGCGCCGTGAAGATCGCGATGAGCAGGGACGGGAGGGAGCCGGTTGGCAAGGCACCGGCCGGGGTGCGTTCAGTGAGCATCGATCGATGCTTCCATGAAAGGCCCTGTCCGTGGGGCCCACTCACCCCGGAGTTTACCCCGGTGTTTATGAATCGGACAGGGCGGAGGCGAGATCAGACCGCGACTTTATGCCGAGCTTCGCGTAGACGTTCCGAAGGTGGAACTCGACCGTCTTTCGGGTGACCCACAGAGCCTCGGCAACCTCACGGTTGGAAAGCCCGCCGGCTGCCAACTCCGCCGTCTGCCGTTCGCTAGGGGTCAATGCCTCAGGCCCGCGGCGCCGTTCGCGGCGCGGGCGGCCACCGGCCTCCACGAGGGCGGATCGCAGCTTCCCTGAGAGCGCTGCGGACTCGGCACGGCTGGCGCCGTCGAGACCGTCGTGCAGGACGTCGCGGGCATCGGAGACCCGACCGTGGGCCAGGTGTTCCCGACCGAGATCGAGCCGTGCCCTGGCGAGCTCGTGGACCAACGGGGACCGGGCGAGCAGGGTGACCGACTCAACCAGCGACTCGAGGCGGTCCTCACCCTCCTGGGCCGATGCCTTGACCCTGAGGGTCGCGCCGAGGGTGCCCGGTGCGCCGATCCGCGCGGCGGCGTCGAGGTCGGGAGCGATCACCTCCAGAGACTGTCCCCGGTCCCCCGCGGTGGCCAGCAGTTCCGCCCAGCGGGACCGGGCCCAGGTGATGCGCGGGGAACGCCAGCCGCGCGCCTCGCCGAGTTCGACGGCCCGGCGTAGGTCCTCCATCGCCGCGTCGGTCCGGCCCGTCTCCGCGCGAACCAGGCCGCGGGCCGCCAGACAGAAAGGCTCGACGACTGTTCCCGTGGCGGCGGCCAGACCGGCTTCGGCCCGCTCCGTGGCCTCGGGCGCGCGGTCGAGCAACACCAGGCTCTCCGCCAGGGCCGCGTACAGGGCGGCCTCCGAGATCGCCAGCCCCGAACCATCGACGGCTTCGAGCCCGGCTTCGGCGTGGTCCAGCGCCTGGGTCGCGGACCCGAGTTCCAGGTGCCAGTACACCCGGGCCTGCTCCACGAAAGCGCCCGCCGCCCGCAACCCGCCCTGACGCACTGCGTCGTCGCCCCGGGCGATGAGCTGCCAGGCCGGCCCGGCGGCCTCGGCCCAGCGCAGCGAGTGCGCCAGCAGGTTCCAGGTGGGACCACCGGGACCGATGCGGTCGACCAGGCTGTCGTCCCGCAGGGCCGCTTCGGCGGTGGTCACCACCGTGCCGGCGGGTTCGCCGGTCAGGGCTTCATGGATCGCGCGGTGGGCGAGGCCGACGGGTGACAGTGACGGGTCCGAGGCGATCTCCCGGTAGCGCGCGTCCCGTCGGTGTTCCATGCTGTCGATGAAGAGAAGGCATTCGAGCTCCGCGGCCTCGAGACGGAGGTCGCGCGCCGGATCACGGAGACCGGCCCGCGCCGCCTCGATCTCCGCGAGCGCGGCAGGCGGGTCGCTCAGGATCAGCACCTGCCCGAGCACGGCCCGCGCCCGGGCCTCTTCGTTGCCGGAGGCTCCCAGAGCCAGGGCTTCGCGCATCCGCGTCGCGCATTTCGGGGAAAGGGTTCGGAGCTCCAGCTCGCCGAGTTCGACCAGCATCTCCCGGCGCAATCCGGGCGGGTCTGCGCCCTCTTCGAGCGCACGTCGCAACAGATCGATCGCGACGCTGACGGCGCCCTGGCGGCGGGCCTCACCGGCCGCCCGCAGGAGGTCGGCCGCCGCATCGGCATCGCCGGCTGGGGTGGCGGCGAACCGGTGGAGGGCCACCTCCCCGGCCGGCGCATCCCTGGCCTGCAGCCGAAGGGCGGCCTGGCGGTGAAGTCGATCCAGCTCCGAGGCGGGGCGAGCCGCGAACACCGCCGCCTTGACCAGCTCGTGGACGAATCGGGTTCCGCCGGGCATCAGTATCTGAGCGTCGGCGAGCCGGTTCAGGCCGTCCCGCGTGGCCGTCTGCGGGAGGTCGGCGAGCGCGGCCAGATCATCGAACCGGGCGCGATCGCCGAGCACGGCCGCCGCCACCGCCAACCGGCCCGCCTCGGGGCCGAGCGCCCCCAGATGACCCAGCACGATCGGTGCGAGGCCAGGGGCGACGAGCTTGGTCAGACGGTCGGCTTCGGCTCGCTCTCCCCGCAGATCGTGGGACACGATCTCGCGGCAGGCAAGGCCGAGCAACAGCGGGTTCCCGCCGACCGCATTCCAAACCGAGTCGAGGAAGTCACGGTCGGGATCGCCGCCCACCGCTGCCGTGACGATCCGGCCGGTCGATTCACGCGAGAGCGGCCGCAGGTCGATCCGGACCGTCCCCGCGTCGGCTCGCATCGCGTCCAGCACCCCGGGGCCGGCGAGCGTGGACGGGCGTTCGGTGGCCAGCACCGCGACGGAAAGCGAGCCGACCCGGCGCCCCAGGAACTCGAGGGCGCGAACGGATGGCACGTCGGCCCACTGGATGTCATCGACCGAGAGCAGCACGGGCCGGATGTCCGACAGGTTCGCGATCAGGCGGAAGAGACCGTTCAGCACCGCGAACTCGGGCTCGTCCGGCAGGTCCGGGGGCGGCCCTTCGCCGAACAGGACGGCCGACCCGGAGGCGGCGCCGGCGAAGGCGCGTCGCCGCTCAGGACCGTCGAGATGGTCCAGTGCCGGTTCGAGGAGCTGGCGGATAACCCCGAATCCGAAGTGGCGATCGAGCTGCGAGGCCCGGGCGCCGAGTACGCGCATCCCGAGCCCTGCGGCAACCGGCTCGGATGCCTCGAGCAAGGTCGTCTTGCCGATCCCCGCCTCGCCCGACACCAGTGCGATCGTGCCGCTGCCCTCGGCCGCGTCCTCCAGCGCCCCTCTCAACGTGGCGAGCGCTTCGTCCCGTTCGAGCAGTTCGTCGGAAGCCATTGGGACGAAGCGTAGCCAGGCGGCCTTCCCGGCCCGGAGTCGCAGATGGGTCTCAGAGGCCGCTGGAGAGCACGGCACCGGCGATCGGGGCGGCGATGGTCCCGCCATCCCCGTCGGCGTTGATGATCATCACGCCGACCGCGAGCCGTGGCTTGTCGGCCGGAGCGAAGCCGGCGAACCAGGCATCCTCGTTGAGGATCGCTTCGCCTTCTTCGTCGGTCTCGCCGCTGGGCCCGAGCTCGGCGGTGCCGGTCTTGCCGGCGACCTGTCCCTCGGCGATGGCCGCGGCCGCCCCGGTGCCGGAGGTGACCACGGCGACCATCAGGTCGGCGACCTGCTTGGCGGTCTTGCGTGACGTCACCTTGACCGGCTTGACTCCGGGTTGCAGCTCCGGTTCGCGGGTGATCGGCGTCGCCAGCAAGGTGCCGCGATTGGCGATCGTCTGCGCGACCGAGGCCATCAGGAGAGGGGTCGCCTGGACCTTGCCCTGCCCGATCGCGCTGACGCCGAGCTCGTTGTTGTAGTCACCGGGCTGGGGGATCGTCGGCACGGGTGGATCGATCAGCGCGGTGATCTCCGCGTCGAACATCGCGGGAGGGCGGTTGAATCCGAATGCCTCGGCTGTCTCGGTCAGCTTCCCTTCGCCGATCTCCATCCCCAGTGGAGCAAAGACGGAGTTGCAGGACTTGGCGAAGGATTCGACGAAGGTGCCGCCGCAGACCTGGTCGTGGGAGTTCTTGATCATGCGGCCGTCAGCGGGTGCTTCGGCCACGTATTCGAAGCTGTCGTCCATCTTGACCTTGCCGGACTCCAGCGCGGCCGTCGCGGTGACGATCTTCATCGTCGACCCGGGAGGCTGGAGGACCGAGTAGGCCTGGCCCGCCAGGGCCTTGACGAACCCCTTGCGGGTGTCGAGCACGGCGACCCCGCCGAGACGGCCCGAGAGGTTGGTGACCGCCGAGTTCTGGATGTCGGGATTGATCGTGGTCCGCAACGGTTTGCCGCGCTGCGGCTTGCCCTGCCCGAGCGTGCGGCCCTTCCCTTCGGTGCCGGACTTGAACGGCTTCGCCATCAGGGTGCCGCCCGGGGTGCCGCCGAGTCGTCCGTTGAAGGCGAGCTCGAGCCCGCTGGTCCCGACCGCGTCACCCGGGTCGTATCCGAACTTGACCAGCTCCTTCGCGACCTCCGGGTCGGCCTGGCCGGTGACGCCGGTCACGTCGATCATCGCGTTGCCCAATGGGTGCTCACGGGCGCCGGCGGGCCCCTTCGCCATCGCCTGACGGTTGTCGGCGAGGATCGGTGCCCGCTGCGGCATCCTGGTGGTTCTGGTGAGCTCCTCGTTCAGCTCGAGGCCGGGGAAGAGGAGGCTGTTCTCCCAGGCGATCCCGTCCGATCCAAACGTGAACCGGAGCGGCTGGCGTACCGCACCGAAAGCGCGGGTGGAGGCGACGACCGGCAGCCGGACCTCGACCTCGTCCCCATCGGCGTCGCCGTCCTGTGTGACCGACTTGAGGGTGGCTATCCCCTCCGCCTTCTCGTAGCGGGCGGTGAATCGCTCGAGGGAGATCGCGTCGCGGGACTTGCTCGAGAGGGCGGAATGCATCTTCGCGTAGTCCTTTTCGGACCACGCTTCGAGGTAGCTTTCGGCCGCGTCCCGGTTGGGATGTCCGGGACAGCCCTTCACCATTCCGGCGACGAAAGCGACCAGAGCGATGCCGACCAGGGGCAGCGCTCGTGTCTTGAGACGCTGCTGCCTTTCGTAGCGAGTTGGAGTGCGTCCCATGACGACTGAAAAATACCCGTGCCGCCGGTGGTTAGATTTGCCGAGTGACTCCGCTCGACTGGGGCATAGCCGCTTTTCTCTTCGTCATCTCCTTCTGGGGGTTCCGCCAGGGGCTGATCGTGGGCGTCCTGGGGCTGGGCGGACTCGCCGCCGGCGCCGTCTTCGGCTCCCGTCTGGCGCCGGTGCTGCTCGACGGCGGGTCGAACTCCCCGTACGCGCCTTTGACCGCGCTGATCGGGGCGATTCTTGTCGGTTCTTTCGCTCTGGCACTGGCCGTCAGCCTCGGGGAGCGGCTGCGGGACACGACCGTCAGACATCCGTTCTTGCAGGTCCTGGACGGGATCGGCGGGGCGATCCTGATCGCCGCGGTCGGGCTCGGCCTGGTCTGGGTGCTCGGGGTGGTGGCCGTCTACTATCCGGGCGCGAACGGGCTCCGCAAGGACGTCCAGAAGTCGTACCTGCTGGGTGGCATCAACCGGGTGATGCCCCCTTCCGGCCCGCTGCTCAAGGCGCTTCACCGAATCGACCCGGTGCCGAAGATCGCTTCGTCCCCAGACGGGATCGCGCGCCCGGCCACCGGCACGGGGACCCTGCCGGCGGTGCGAACCGCTGCCAACTCGGTCGTCAAGGTCGCCGGAACCGCCTGCGGGATCGGAGTGATGGGTTCCGGTTGGTCGGTCGGGGAAGGCGTCTTCGTGACCAACGCCCATGTCGTCGCGGGCCAGACGGACACCAGGGTCGAGGCCAACGACGGACAGGTCGGTACCGCGGCCGTGATCGCATACAACCCGAGGAACGACATCGCCGTGCTTCGGAGCTCCGTTTCGCTGCCGGTGCTGCCGGTCCTCTCCCACGCACGGCGGGGCGCCTCTGCGGCGGTCATCGGCTACCCGGAGGACGGGCCACTGACCATCTCCCCGGCGAGGGCGGGGGAGACCCGCAAGGTCATCGGCGACGACGCCTACGGCGGGGGGCCGGTCGAACGACCGATGTTGACCCTGCGGGGGGCGGTCCGCCACGGCAACTCGGGCGGCCCGGTGGTCGACCGCCGGGGCCGGGTGATGGGCACCGTGTTCGCGGCCACCACCCAGGGGCCCGCCGGTGGGCTGGCGGTGCCCAATCGGGTCGTGACTCGCATCCTGCAGACGGCATCCGGCGAGGTCTCGACCGGCCCCTGCACCCGTTGAAACGGCGCGGACCGAGATGGCCCCTGCGCTAAGGTGAATGAACAGTGAGCGGCAATACCGCCAACCGGGAAGCGGCCGATGGCCGCGTGGCCGAGCCGACGCTAACCGAGGTCTGTCCCCATTTCCACGCCGCGATCGAACTGATCGGCAAGCGTTGGAGCGGGGCGATCATCTGGGCGTTGGGCGAGGGCCAACTGCGCTTTGCCGACCTCAAACGGGCGGTTCCAGGGCTCTCCGACCGCCTCCTCTCCCAGCGACTCAGGGAGCTGGAGGCGACCGGTCTGATCGAACGACGCGTCGAGGACGGCAAGCCCGTCCGTGTGTATTACGGCCTGACCGAGAAGGGCCTCGGGCTCAGACCGGCAGTCCAGGCCGTACAGGCGTGGGCGTCGGACTGGCAGGAGTCGCTTCACTGAACGCGCCCTCGAGGGCCCCGGTGTCCTCCTTGGTGACGGCATCGGGCCTGGGTTGCACATAGACGCGTTGGCCCTTGGCGAGGTTCAGCGTCTCTAGCTCCGAACGGGTCAGCTGAGCCCAGATCTCGTGGCCTTCGTCGACCGTGGTCAACTCCACGCGGCCGGAGAATCCCAGCCGCACGACCCGGTCGATGTCAGCTTCGACGGTGTCGGCAGTCGCAACCGGATGGATCTCGAGGTCATGGGGTCGCACGAGCCGGCCACCGAGCCGGTTGACCTCCCCGACGAAGCCCATGACGAACTCGTTGACCGGACGGTCGTAGAGGTCGGTGGCGGTTCCGACCTGTTCGATCCGGCCGTCGTTCATGACCACGATCTGCTCGGCGATGTCCATCGCCTCTTCCTGGTCGTGGGTGACGAAGATGGTGGTCACGTGAACCTCCTCGTGGAGGCGGCGCAGCCAGGTCCTGAGGTCCTTGCGGACCTTCGCGTCGAGGGCCCCGAAAGGCTCGTCGAGCAGCAGCACCTTCGGTTCGACCGCGAGGGCTCTGGCCAGGGCCATCCTCTGTCGCTGACCTCCGGATAGCTGGGAGGGGTAGCGGCCACCCAGGCCGGTCAGTTGGACCAGCTCGATCAGCTCCTCGACCCGCGCCTTGACGCGCTCCTTCGGCCACTTCTTGACCTTCGGACCGAAAGCGATGTTCTCGAACACGGTCATGTGCTTGAAGGCGGCGTAGTGCTGGAAGACGAAGCCGACGTTGCGGTTCCGGACCGGCGTGCCGGTCTGATCCTCTCCGGAGATGTAGATCGTGCCCGTACTGGGAGATTCGAGTCCCGCTATCGCTCGCAGGAGGGTCGACTTGCCGCTGCCGCTCGGTCCGAGCAGCGCCGTCATCGAACCGTCCGGCACGGAAAGGTCGACATCCGAGAGGGCGTGGAAGTCACCGAACTGCTTGGAGACTCCGGTGACCTCGATCCCGTTACGGCCGAGCTCTTCTGTACTGGTTTCGGTCGTCACGATTGCTTCTCCTTGTTGCGCATCAGGTTCATGGCCAGGAGGGTCGCCAGCGCGATCACCGCGAGGATGAGCGATGCCGAGTAGGCCCCGACCGAATTGAATGTTTCGAACTGCTTCTGTACGAAGAGGGGCAGGGTCTCGGTCTTGCCCGAGATCTTCCCGGAGACGACGCTCACCGCGCCGAACTCACCCAGGGCCCTGGCCATGGTCAGGACGACGCCGTAGGAAACGCCCCAACGGATCGCCGGAAGCGTGATCTTGACGAACGTGTTCCAAGGACCGCTGCCCAGGGTCTCGGCGGCCTTCTCCTGGTCGTCGCCGATCTCCTGGAGCACGGGGATCACCTCTCTGGCGACGAAGGGCAGCGAGACGAAGATCACCGCGATCACGATGCCCGGGGTCGAGAAGATCACCTGAATGCCCATGGCCGCCAGCTCGGAGCCGAACCAGCCGCCCTGCCCATAGACGAGGATCAGCGCGAGGCCGACCACGATCGGCGAGATCGCGAAGGGCATGTCGATCACGGCGCTGAGGATGCTCTTGCCCCGCATGTCCGAGCGGACCATGAGCAGGGCGCAGGCGATGCCGAAGATCGTGTTCAGCGGCACCGCGATCGCGACGGTGAGCAGGGTCAGCTTCAGGGCGGCGATCGCGTCCGGCGCAGTGATCGAGTCGATCACGGGCTGGATCCCTTCCTTGAAGGTCTCGAAGACGATGAATCCGAGCGGGATCACCAGCAGGAATGCGAGGTATGCGAGCGCGATGTAGCGGAGCGACCACCTGGTCACGCGGTTGCTATCGGTCATGGCGGAGTCCCCATTTCTGGGCGAGGGTCACGCAGGCGAGCAGCAGAAGGGAGATGGCGAGCAGGACCACCGAGACCGCCGAGGCGGCCGCCAGCCGGTCGAACTCGATCTGGCCGCGGATGTACACCGAGGAGACCTCGGTCTTGAACGGCACGTTGCCGGAGACGAGGACCAGCGACCCGAACTCACCGAGCGCCCGGGCGAAGGCGAGGGCGATGCCGGTGGCGATGCCCGGTGCGAGATTCGGGAAGACGATCTTCCAGAAGACCCGTCCCCGCCGGGCGCCGAGGGATTCCGCGGCCGCTTCCATGTCACGATCGAGAGAGAGGAGCAGGGGCTGGACCGCCCGGACCACGAAGGGCAGGGTGACGAAGAGCAGGGCGACGACCACCGCCACCTTGGTGAAGGCGAAGCTGATCCCCAACGGGCTGTTGGCGCCATAGACGGTCAGCAGGATGAGGCTGGCGACGATGGTGGGCAGTGCGAAGGGCAGGTCGATGATCGAGTTGACGATCCCTTTTCCGGGGAAGTCGTCGCGCACCAGGACCCAGGCGATCAGGGTGCCCATGACCGCGTTGATGACCACCACGATCAGCGAGGAGATCACCGTGAGCTCGAGGGCCGCCACCGCCTGGGGCGCGGACACCGCCGTCCAGAAGCCGCTCAACCCGTTGTCGAAGGCCTTGGTCGTCATTGCCGCCAGGGGCAGCAACACGATCAGGCCGAGGTAGGTGACGACCAGGCCCTTGTTCAGGGCCTGACCGACCCCGGGAAGCCTGAAGGAGGCTTTCCGGGGTCGGTCCCTGCGGACTTCGGCTGTCGCCGTGCTACTCAGTGGAGATCCCCAGGTCCTGGACGATCTTGAAGATCGATCCGCTTCCCTCTTCGAAGAACTCGGTCACGACCTTGTCCCAGCCGCCGAACTCTTCGATGGTGAACAGGCCGGACGGCACCGGGAACTTCTCCTTGTCGAGAATGTCCGGGTTGACCGAGCGGTATCCCTGCTCCTGCCAGATCTGCTGCGCTTCGTCGGTCCAGAGGAAGTCGAGGAAGTCGGTCGCACTCTGGCCTGAGCCTTCGATCACCGCGGCCGGCTGTTCGATCAGGATGGTCGAATCCGGAACTACGTAGTCGACGTCCTCGCCGGCGAGCTGGGCGGCGATCGCCTCGTTCTCGTAGGAGAGCAGAACATCGCCGGCTCCACCGAGGAAGGCCTGCAGCGCGACTCGAGCGCTTTCCGACTGGGTCGGGGTCTTCGAGAGGATG